>NZ_KV794214.1:179504-214013 GCF_001808665.1 Streptococcus sp. HMSC070B10
GCAATGGTTAGTGCAATAGCTATTTTTATAATTGTGATCAATGTATATATCTATCTAAAAAATAAAAAGGACAAATAATATGAGAAAAGTTATTCAAGAATTACTTAACAGTTCTATTTCTACATCTGCTATTTCACAAGGTGCTGGTGTGCCATGGACTACCGTTTCTGACCTCAGAAAAGGAAAAACGAGCATGGACAAAATGGCACTTCTAACGGCAGAAAAGCTTTATAAATTTGCTACAGCTGATAAGCAGTGATTTCGGTCACTGCTTTTATTTTTGCAAACAAAAAAACCGCAAGCTTGAGCCTGCGGTTGGTGTAATCTAATTTGAAAGTCCTTTCTGTTTTTATTTTTCTTCTTTTGGTTTATCAACTACTGTGATAAGACCATCTGGTTCGGTTTTGAATTCAGGATCCGTGTGTAGTTCACCGTTCGCCTTCAAATAGTACCAGCCATCGCCCGATTTGATGAATTGTTTAGATAGCATATAACCATCTTTCTCTTCCATAAAATACCAGGTTTCACGATATTTCACCCATCCAGTGGCCATACGCCCGTCTGATTTGAAGAAATACCATCGATGGTTAAGGAACATCCATCCTGTGACCATTGCCCCACGTTTGTCAAGATAGAACCAATCCTTCCCATCGTTGAACCAACGATTGATTAAGCAATAACCACGATCATCAAAGTAGAACCATTCGTTGTTGATTTTCTTCCAGCGTTTGGTTGGATAAGAACCATCTGACTCTTCCCACCACCATCCTGTGCCGTTGCGTTTCCAGCCAGCTTCAGATAGGCCACCTTCGATATCCTTTTTAAACTGCTCACGGCTGATGCCCCACTTGGCCAAATAAGGATAAGGGTCAACGTGGTCGCTCATATTTCGTGGCTGGTTGTATGTGCAATACTGATGTGTCTTGATTCCTGCAAGGCTATCAGAGTCAAGAGTTTTAGGAATTCCTGCTTCATCAGCAAGGCTGCGCAAAAGCTCAACATAGAGCTTGTAATCGCGCATGAATTCTTCTTTGGTTGCATGGCTCTCAATCAATTCTACTTGTCCGTAGCCTTCAACGTTCCAGCCACCACCAACATCCCATGCTCCACGATCAGTGTACCAGGTTTGCATCACACGGCCGTTACCAACGACGTGTGAGAAGAAACCAGAATCAGCTGGTCTACGCATGTGATAATCTGCTTCATTTTGAGCAGTGGATCGTGAATTTCCAGTCGAGTGAGCATGAATTTGACGGTAAGGTTGCTCTCCGACTTGTGGCAAATCAGTTCTTAGTCTACTTGTATCAATATCCATTATTGTTCTCCTTCGTTCTTGTCGTTTTTGTCACCAGATAAACGCTCAAATGCCTTGATAATAGGCTGAAAAATTGTCACATTACCTTTTAACTTACGATAATTTTCGATGAGTGATTGGAAAGTAAAAAGTAAATATCCGAGATAGATTGAATACAAGAATGCGAAGCCTGTTTTCTCAGGTAGCAAGACAGACATAGGAATCAATACCATCAACAAGAGGACCCCTAGAATCTTTCGAATCAGGCCGTTAATGCCAATCTTACTCTTGTATTCAATTTCTGGATTTGCAATTGCTGCAAACGTACCCGATGCAAAATCTACGATCTCTAGGATCACGATTAAGCCTAGCGCATACAATACCAAACCATCTTCTGTTTGGATCAAACTTCTAAAAAAGTTAAACAATTCAAATTTCATCTATTTCTCCTACTCTTTGCCTTCAAATTTCCAAGCGACACCAGTTCCGTTTTGTTCCAAAGTACCATTTGTCACAAATGCGCTGACAGGCTCGCCGTTGTATGTGAATTCCTTGTTAAGCTGCACAAGGATGCGTTTGCCTTCACCGTTGACCTCTACGTGTTCAGGGTTTTCAATGGTAATCAGGTCATGTGGTAGGTAAGTCTTACCTACTTCAGCCAGAGGAATCAGCTCAACCAGCTCTTTATAAGTCGTGCCATACTCGATATTCTTGCTCATGACAGAGTTCAAGACAAGAACATGAATGACCTTCTGATTCACCTTCGAATTCTCTTCAGTCTGTTTGACAAGCGCAGAAAGTCGGTCCTGTTCGCTCTTATTGTGTGCAATCTGTTGCTCAGCTTGTTCAAGCTTATTCTGCGCTTGCACAATCGCAGAGCTTGGGTCCAATTCGGATTTGAGAACATCCAGCACCGCTTGAATCAAAACGTCTTCTGGCTCGTTTGTACGGTCACCAGGAAATGACCGTGAGTTAGTGCTGTAGCGGTTGCCTTCTGATAGTTGAATTTCTACAACGGTCTCAACGTTTGAGCCAGAAATTCTTAAGTACGGTTTTGTTGATAGGTTATATCCATTAATTGCCATATCTATTCTCCTTCTGCTGGTTTAGTTTGTTCATCAAGCAGAGCTTTCAGCTCATCCACTCGTGCTTGAAGTCTTTGATTTTCAGCCAATTGTTCTTCCAGCTGAATGCTCAAGAGATTATTTGCAACCATTGTACCGTTTGATGTATCGGATAAGTCGTTGATTGTCATCCGAAGTGCGCGGTTAAGCTGTTCTGTATTCATTTTCTAAGTTCTCCAATCTGTGTGTAAGTTTTTGATTTTCAAGAGCAAGCTCCTGAATTGCTTTAAGTGCGATGTTGGTCAATCTGAGATTATCCAGGTTCAGCGTGTCGCCGTTCTCGTAGACGAGTGTAGGGTCTACCTCTTGAACCTCTTGAGCGATCAATCCAATCTTCGTATGTGCTTGTTGTGGTCTGTCCTCTTGCTTCTTCCAATCGTATTCCTTGAACTGGAATTGCTGGATATAATCAAGAGCTTTGTGCTTACATTCAACAATATTTTCCTTCAGACGTCTATCTGAGAAGTGTTGATTGACAACTGACCACAAGCTATATGCTGTACTATTGTAACTATAGTAGATGTCATTACCTGAACCACCGAAGCTCAAAGATACATTGTCTGAGTTCCAGAGTCCAATAGTACCTGTTGTTTTACCGTTGACACTTCCTTTCCCTGTCTTGAGCCAGCCGATTCCCTTAGCATTGATGTAACCCTGTACAGTCATAAGGAACTCATCTGTATCTGTTGCAGTATTTCCAATTGTAAAATCTGAATCCCTGTAGAGAAAAAGCCCGTAAGGGACATTCTCACCACGACCGTAAGAACCAATGAACTGGACACCTAACCCATCTTTGGAATTAATTGTTCGTGGTACATTAATCTGTAAACCACCGTCAAGAGCATCAAAAGAACCATAAGAGCCTAGTTGGATTTTAGTGTGACCTGTCAATGTTCCACCAAAGATATTCGCACCTCTAATGGTTCCACCATAAATCCTATCACCGCTTAAAATACCTGAACGAACCTGGCTTGCATCAATCGCAACACTCTGCACACGGTTGATAAAGGCTTGCTTGGCAAATAGCTGACTCAAGTAAGCTTCATTTGCGACCAGCTTATTAAAGAAAGCCTGGTCTACCTTCAATTTTTCAGCTGTGACCGCTTCAGCATCCAAAACTACAGTAGTCACCGAACCAGCTTCAAAGTTGCCCGTTTTCAGCTTGTCAACCATAGCCGACTTGATAACAGCTTTATCAATCAGGGTCTCGCCAGTTATATGAGTCAACTTACCAACGAAGCGGTTATGTCCATTGGCGCCAAGATTAATTCCTGAAATCAAATCACCTGCACTGTTGATGTTCTGAACTGCCCACGAACCAGCTAGTTGACTTTGAACCGAGCGAATCGCTTCGTCGGTGTCTTCGGGAGCTTCTGAGAATGGAGTGGATACTGTTCCGATTTCAACTTTTGGAAATGCAATCCAAACGGTTGCAGCGGTTAAGATGTGTAAAATCAACTCGCTTGTAGCATTTGAATTTTCGTTTCTTATGAACTCAATATCATAGAATTTCCAATCTGTGCTTATTGGAACTGATTGAAGACTTCCTCTATATCCAGGTCGAGCTTGAAAATTCGTATTATTGACAGTCGATTTTGCCCAAAAACTAAATCTTACTGATTTATTTTTTAGTTCATCATCTCGGCCAGTGCGTGAATTTCCACCAATTGCGAATGTGATTTTTTGATTATCGATTTTCCCATTGAAGGTTGATACAATCTTTAACGTATTCACTCCTCTAAATTGATTTTCAGAATCAATACTTACAGCTAACTGGCCTTTTGTCTGAGAAGCATCATCAAACAACTTGTACGTTGAATACTTGTCTCTTAAATCACGTTTGAATAGTGAATTTAAGAATAGATTTCGGCCACTTGCTGATGCTTTTGACACCTCGACTTGAAATAACTGACTCGTAAGAGCCATGCGAGCGATATTGTCTACGATACTATTATTAGTATTCCCCAGAATCCGTTCATAGAGCTGGCTAGTTTCTCTGACTCGCTGAAAGTCCGTCTGATTAGCCTTGCCAGAAATCAATGAAGTGATATCTACGAATCGTCCGTCAACTGCATTTTTGTAGGTTGCAATCTGAGTGGCGATTAAGCCATTCTGTGGGTTGGTAATAGCTTCAAACTTGCGTTCAAGACCTCTCACGTCCTCTTGATGAGTAGCCTTACCAACATAACCCATCGTAACCAGCTCACGAACTGCATTAGCTTGACGAGCGCTCTCTTCTCGAGTGTATCTTCTCAATACTTCTTGTCGCTGACCGTCTTTGTTTACATATTCCTGAATAGCTAATAAGTCGGCCTGCAAGCCCTGAGCCGTCCGCTCGAAGGTGGCCTTAGCTTCAGTGATAAGACCGTCAGTGTCTTCAGGCGCAGGACTCCAGTCAGTCGCTAACGTTCCCGATTCAATTTTCGGAGCGCATATTTCGATAATTCCTGCACCAGATTGTCCAAATTGAATCAAATTTTCAATTGCATCAGCAGTAAATGTAAATGAATATTTCTGCCAATTTGTATGAGAGATAGATTTCTGAAATTTGTGGTTCAAATCTGTATCATTTGCCCACGAACGAAATAACAAGTTCACGTTTGCATGTGAACTATCGCTCGCAACCCTTGCATAACAAGAAATCGTGTACTTTTCGCCAACCAGCAATCTAACAAATTGAGTTAAATCTTTATTTCCACCATTCGTATTTTCAATAATACGAATCATGTTTTTTATCATATTTTGTGGAGGATCTAAAACTTCTACGCTAACTGCTCTTCCATTTCCTCCACTAGAACTCATCCAGTAGCCTTTTGAACGATCGCCAATCAACAAACTCGCTGTATTACGCAAGAGATTAACTCCTCCGACCCTCATCTTTGCAAATGTCTGAGTCAATCCGTCAATATCTTGCTTAACCTCTGATTTCGTCGCAAATCCATTCATCTGGCCAGTCATTCGACTAAGAGCCTCAGTGGTCGTTCTGCGATGCTCAGACGCTTGATTGACCTCGCTTGTAACTGTTCGTTTCAGAGCGTCCAAGTCACCTGATAGAGCCGTCTGAGCGTTCGCAGCCTGCGACTTAAATGCTTCAAGTTTAGCAATCGAATCCAACCCAATGCGCTTGGCTTCCTGTGCAAGCAGGGTACTTGCGCCAGCACTTCTCAATGCTTCTTCAGCCCTGCGTTTGGCTTCTTGTAGAGGGCCATTGTTAAAACTATTTAAGCGCTGGTCAATCGTGTCAGAGAGTTGGCGCTTGACTTCTTCTGCTCTTGCTCTGGCAGCATTGAAACCGTCTGTGAATTGGTTGACCAAATCCTCTTTTTTTCGGTCAAAAGCGAGGTCGGCATTCTTGATTTCCCTCGCTAGTTGTGTAGCGAATTGCCCTTGCAAGTGCTGAGTTTCGTTTTTAACCGCATCACTAACAGCATTAGAAACAATACTAGACAAACCTGACTTAAATTGTCCAAATCCAATAGATAGTAGCTTTTTAGCCATTGGGGAGTAAGTATACTTCGTGATTTTCTTACGAAGGTCCATCTTGAATCGATCATGAAATAGACTGACAATATCAAAAATTTGAACCGGAACATCACTCTTTCCCTCGACTTGAATTTCTAAGCTGTCTTCCAGCATGTCGCACAATGTTGTTCTGAAATACTGCTCACCGTATTTACGAAGTCCAGCTTCATCTTTTACTTCCTGGTCATTAACCTCAATCACATCTTCATATATTTGACTGTATTTGTTAATAAGAGGACTATCCACAACTACAGAAAACTTGCGATCAGGTGCCTTTTCTCCCTCGCCTTTGACGGTAGTCTTGAAGGTGATTCGAGTCTTCAAAGACTTAGTTGATGTCTTTTGTTGATAGCTAGACAGGTTCTTTTTGTACATAAATAGCGATTCATTTTCTGAACCGCCATTTTTCAAAAGTCGAACCTGGTAACCATGACGTACAAGATCGCCACCCCACTGACCAAGGATAGAGTGCTTATCTTTTGTAAAAGCGACCATCGCATTGACACTATCAGTATTGAATGTGTGACGTTCGTCGATGTCCGAAAAGAACGAGAATGGATTATCACGAGTGATACTTCCAGTAAAGCGACTCAAAGCAGTTGAACCAGTCGCTCTATCCAAAGAAATCGGATTGATGACATAGTTGTTTAACAGTGTAAAGGATTGATTCGCATAGACTTGAATATAGCCGTGTTTCTTTTGAACCTCAAAAATGACAAAATCCTGTTCGCCATGAAGATCATCGGCTTTTAGAAAAGTTTCTGCCTTCAACTTCTCCCACAAAGCATCTGAGGTCGGAAAGCGAAAAGTCAGTTGATAGGTACTATTTGCTTCTTGAGCAATCTTATCTGCATAAGCAGCATTTAGAGGAGTATTCCCATTTGTTAAGTAAATCAAATTTTGTACCTCCAGTTAGGTCGAACAATCAATCTAAGAACATTTCCAGTAAATGTAATACCACTTCTGCCAGTTGGGATTTCAAAGAACCCACCGCGCTTTCTGAGCGTGTTCTGGACCGCTCCAGTAGCATTGTAGATATTTTGCTTGCCTTGCCTACAATCAATTGTAGCTTTCGTTTTTACATTGAGATACATTGTTTCTCGGCCGATAGTAATCGAAACATCTCCATCTCCCTGAACTTCAATGATGGGCTCAGAGTAAATTGTTCCTGGATTGTTAATTGTTCCTGGTCCATTATAAGATTCAGGATTAACCGTTTTTTGATATCGAAAAGGCTGCATGTTTAGCTTGATTTTCAATTGCCATGCATGATTACCAAAAGGTTTGTAGCTAGCAGTTAAAAAATGAGCATAAAAAATAGATTCAGGATGATAGCTAAATTCCAACTCATTGTCATTCGATTGAAATTTATCCAGGATAATCGAGATATCAATCATCTTTGTAACGTGAATTGTAAATGTTCTATCGTAACTATCAAAAGAACCATCTAATACTCGATAACTCCCATTCACACCATGAAGTTCGGCCACCTCTCCTTTCGGTTTGGCAGCCTCAACTTCTCCAAAGTCTGTTACAATACAACCTGGAAGGGTCGATGTATTAAAGCCATTAATGATCATATAATCCATTAGATTCCCTCCCTTGCTAAAATTGAACCATGTTGTTCATAAGTATTTAATGAGATTTTCTCATTGTCTAGATAGATGTCTGACGATTTTTCAAGAATAGCGGTAAGGATAGTTTCCAAACTTGACCTCATAATCGCTATCTCAGACACTGTTTTACTCTCTTGTACTTCAAGCTGAGCTGAAGGCATGGCCAAACGAGCCTCGAGATTTTTCGTGACAGAGGCAGTTGAGTTTAGATCCAGGTTATCCCCTGAAAACACATCAGAGATTTCTCCAGCCATACCACCGACCGTTTTTTTGACGTATTTAAATCCATCTTTTAGTCCATGGTCTAAACTTCCCATAATTGCATTACCTGCTGGAATCAAAAGCTTACGGTCGTAGTCAATAGGACCTTTATGGTCTCGAATCCAATTTGCGATTCCACCAACAAAATTAGTAACTCCTTCCCAAGCAGATTTCAAACCACCTAAGAACCCATTAAGAATGGCCTTACCAGCTTCCCAAAGGTTAATATTTTTAATTCCATTAAAGATATTAGTAATTTTGGTTACCAGATCACTAACAGCCTGTTTCATGTTATTCCATGCAGTCTGAGCACCGCTAACAAGCCCATTGATAAAACCAAGTACAAGTGATTTTAGTCCAGCCCATGCTGCGCTCGCTGTTGATTTAATATTTTCCCAAAGACCGGATAAGAAACTTACGAAATTATTCCATAAGTTTTGAGCACCTTGAATCAATCCAGTAATTAGATTCGATACTGTAGATTTTATCCATTCCCAGGCCATAGATGCAGCCGCTTTGATAAATTCCCAAATCGCACTAAGAACAGAAGAAAAATTTTCAAAAACAGCAATACCATAACCAACAATAGCATCTACAATACCAGAAAAGAATGTTTTGATACCTTCCCATATCAGAGAAATGCCATTTTGAATACCTTCCCAAATCAGAGAAAGATCTGCTCCTAATTGATCAAAGTTTCCTGTCACCAGGTCAATGATAATCAAAATAGCACCCAAGAAAATTGATTTGATAAATTCCCAGGCACCTTCAAAGATCATTTTAATTCCTTCCCAAACTTGAGTAAGACCATCTGAAATGTTGTTCCAGATATTCATGAATCCATCAATAAATGGTTGAACAACCGTCATGACTGCTGAAGTAATCGCTGTCCAAGCAGTAGATGCAGCCTCTTTGATTAATTCCCATAAGTCAGAAAAGAATGTTACAACAGCATTCCACATCGCCTTTAACGACTCAACGTAAGCATTCCAGGTTGTAACCACTCCATCCCACAAAGTGCTAGCACCTTCAGAGATACCAGACCAAAGACCGACAAAGAAATCAGCAATTCCCTGCCAAGCCTGTTTAATCCAGTCTACAAAAGAGGACCAAATTTGCTGACCAGTTTCTGTTTGCGTGAAGAACCAGACTAATCCAGCAACAAGAGCAGAAATAGCCGTGACAACAATTCCAATCCAGCCACCTGAAACGCTCAGGACTGCATTAAAAATCTTAAACGCTCCACTTGCCCCCATGGTGGCAGCCGCATTCGCTGCTTCCGCAGTAGTAAGTGCTCCGGTTCTTACGAACTGAGCCAACATAAGACCATTCGTGATGGACAAGGTTGCATTTCTGATTGCTTCTATTCCTTTTATTACACTCATTACTGCTTTGTATCCAGCCCAGGCACTTGTAATTCCAACAACTGCCGATTTTAGAATATTTAAAGCAATGGGGCTATCTTTCAGCCATTTAGTAAATTTACTAAGATATTCTGAAGCTTTTCGAACAAATTTTGTAACGGATTCAAATGCTGTCCCCAGAAGATTTACTCCCTGCTCTCCATCCTTAATCCCTAAAAGATCACTGACAAAATCACCAACTATCGACAATACATCGCCAACTGCTGAACCAATGTTTTCAAAAGTAACTCGGATATTGTCCGCAATATTGATAATTTGGTTCGCCGCATCCTCACTAAATCCAAGTGCATCTAATATATCGAAATTTGCCTCTTTATCCATAGACCCAAAAATCATGTCAAAAAAGGTCTCAAAGATTCCTGTTACACGAGATAGTTGATCAAATACTGCGCTTCCAAAGGCATCCCCAAAAAGCTGAGAAGCAATCTGACTAATCCCTTCAGTCAAAACCAAACCAAGGCCAGAAAAAATGTTCCCAACCATTGGTAAAAAATTATCAAAGAGAAAGGTAGATGTTGTTTTAAGCAAAGCATGGAGAGAAGGTAGGATATTCTCCCCCAGCGCTAGCTTACCAAGAACATTCTGAGCGGCTGCTTTCATGGATTCAAACGAGCCACTGAAAGTGGATGCTGCCTCTTTAGCTGTTGTCCCAGTAATATCCAGATTCTCTTGGATAGCATGAATGGCATTATAAACATCTGAAAGGTTGTTAATGTCGTACTTAACACCCGTCAACTTCTGAGCGTCATTCAAAAGACGCTCCATTTCCTGCTTGGTACCACCGTAACCAAGTTTCAGGTTGTCCAGCATCGTATAGTTCTGTTTTGCAAACCCTTGATATGCCATCTGAATGCTCTCCATAGATGTACCCATCTTGTTCGCATTATCTGACATATCAATCATGGCCATGTTGGCTGTTTCAGCAGCTTTGTTTGTATCGCCTCCCAAAGACTGCAAAAGACTCGCTGAGAAGCCTGTCACATTCTCCATGTAAGCATTAGCTGACAGACCTGTTGTCTTGTAGGCTTCATTAGCATATCCCTTGACCTTGTCAGCAGAACCTTTGAAAAGAGTTTCGATACCTCCAAGAGATTGCTGAAGCGCTGCTCCTTCACTGATAGCTGCCGAAAATGCCTTGCCAATCCCTGCCGCTGCAATGACTTTCGTCATAACGCCAACAAGACTAGAACCTAATGACTGTCCAGCACTTTGTCCTGCTGCACTAGCTTCAGGATCGAGGATTGATTGGATTTTACCAGTAATGCCTCTGGCTGATGGTATCAATTGTACATAAGCCTGTGCTATTTCTGTCGCCACTAATCCTCACCTCCTATTTTTTCTAAAATTTTCTGACGATATTCTTCAAAGTCCTCACCAGAATCAAAGATCATCTCCTTACTTTCTTTAGCTTTAGTTTTTCCTGTCAGCTCCTCTGCAACCATTAACGGTTTGTTGATTCCTTTCTGACCATCTGTTGTTTTAAACCAAACAAGAGCAGAAAGCCTATCAAGTACTCCAGCAAGCAAAAAGGTTTCAAAAGGAACTTTGCTATTGGTCATTGCTAGCTTGATACGTGAATCATCTCTTAGACCAAAAGCAAAGACAGCCACCTGGTCAGCAGGTAACTGTCTGTAATCAAAAATCCCATATGTCTCAGCTAAATCACAAATAAGAGCATCTTCATCTGTTTGAATCATTCTAGCAAGGAGCGCTATTTTTTTAACTGATTCTGACTTGAGAAGATCTCACTAATTTCTGCTCCCATTTTGTCCAAGGGAACAATTCCATCTGCAGTTCGCACATGATTTTTCAAATCCTCGGATTTCTCACCGAGCATAAGTTTCACCACTTGGGGTAAAACTGCCGGATTTGTATCTACTTCAGCGATGGCTTCGAGCAACTCATAGTTTTCCAAGCGCTCTTTTGTGATTTCAAAAGGAAATCCGGTCGAAGTTACCCCACGGATTGTTTTAATCTGTGGCGCAGCTCCTTTATTTTTCTTTTTGCGATTTTGTTTTGACATGATTAAGCTCCTTTGATGTATTCATAGTGTGTGTCGTCAGCAGCATTAGGAAAGGCAGTGACTGTCGTACCATATCCAAGAACACTTCCATCGTTATAAGTGATTTCATCGATAGCAGTTACTTTTCCTGAAGGGATAACAATGCGTTTAAGTACACCACCTTTTAGAATTGTTTCAATTACAAGGCAGTGATGTGGCAATTCTTTTGAATTTGCCTTAATGGTAATCCCTGTTGACAAATCCCCAGATACATTATCTGAACCATAAACTTCCTTCAAAACATCCACATTCAACGCCTCAATCAGCATATATTTGAACGTATCCACCTTCTCCTTTTGAACTGAACTAACAACGACACCACCCCAAGCTTTGATATTTTCAGATTCTGGAGAGTTGCTATTAGTCATACCATCTTCTGAAATATACCCCAACGATTTAAACGCAACATCTAGTTTTGTTATTGCATCTGTAGGCAACGGAGTCCCGATCGGAGCGGAAAAAACCGCACCGCCAATTTTAGGTTTTGCAGTCGTCACATTTGCTTCTGTAGCCATTTAATTTCTCCTTTTAAAAATAATTAATATCAAATACGGCTTGATATCGATATTGTTTTGTTTCAGTGTCCGTAAAATTGTAATCGCTGTTCAGGTGGACACCACAGATTGAATCTAATTCAATCAATCCCTTCACAGCACTTTTCACTTTCACGTTAAGCTCTGCAGCCTTTTGCATAGTTGGACCATAGCTTTGAAAAGCAAAGGTCGCACTACCAGAATGATTTCGCTCCTTACCACCAGTTTTTTGAATAATGACAAAGCTATCGGGAGCTTCAGCTTCATGCTCAAAAAATGACGGTACATCTAAATGACCGTCAAGATATTTCTTGATAATAATTTCAATCATCTAATGCACCGCCTTCAACAAAGTGTTATTTTTCAAATTATCTCTTTTTGCTTTTCGCGTAGCTGGATAAATCATAGCATTGGCCCTTGTCTTACCAACGTGGCTATCTTGTTCGTAACCAGGGCCACATCTTTTTTTAATGACTGTCGCTTCTTTGTTCAAGATGTCCTGAATCTCTTTGGATTTCAAAAGAGCTCCTACACCCGCACCGATAAGCTTGACTTTTGTATTACTCATAAGCTTCGACCATCACTTTCTTGTTCCAGTCCAAAGGCATCATGGCTTCAATGCCTTCCAAAGGAATGCCAATTGTGCGCCATTTTCGCCCAAAGAAACGAACCTCACGGTCTTCCCACTCGTTCTGATCGCCTTTCGGAATGCCCAGCGTATAAGCTGCCTTTTTCCCAGTCAAATTGAGCTGATTGGTGACATCTTCTGTCGAAGATGGAACAACCAGGACATTCTCTACTTGAATTTCAGTATTCTTATAGATAGGATGCCCAAAGTCATCCCGACCAGTCTTGGTTTTCCCAGTCAAAGTTACAGTAATTCCTTTAATCCGTCCCATAGATATCAATCACCCCATATCTTTGCTTTTTGAGGCCCAGACGTTTCAATTCTGAATCCTTGATAAAGAGACCACCTCCAGGTACTAGATAAGAACCACTCACTGAGTAGCCCAAGGCACTTTCAGCAAATTGAGTCATCGGCTCCTGCTCAGTTGAGGTCATCAAGGTACGAGCTACCACATCGACTGTAACCGATTTGACCACTACGGCAAAAGATGGATTAGTAGCCATTAACCCATCTAAATCCTTGCCAACTTTTTTAGCTTCAACGCGAAGAGAATGAGAAACAACTTCCAACAGCGCTTCGGCTCGTTTTTCCTCATCGAATTTCAACGCTCGCCACAATTTTTTCAAATCTTCGACTGTTGCAAAGTTTTCCATCTAACTCACCCTTCGTTTGCGATTAGTAAATCAAGCAAAACAGATTTATTTGCCTTGCTATCATACTCAACACCCAATTCATCAAGTTTCGCCTTGATTTCAGAAACTGTTAAAAGATACTCCTTTTTGAACTCTTCAATGGGAATCCAATCCCCAGCTAGCTCGCTATCTGTTGAAATACAAACACCTGTATTTTTATCACGATATGTTGCCATTTTCTACCTCCGTTAAAACATTAAGCTTTCACTCGAGCGAATGAGTCAGCATCAAGAATACCCCAACCGATGAACGCTTCAGCACGCAGCAAGATTTCATTGTAGGCCTTCAAGTCACGACCTGCACCGTCTGGGTCACCATATTCGATGATTTCCATTGGGATATTTTCAGCATAACCCCATTTGAAACGATTTTCAAAGTCACCAACAATAGCGTGGTTTGTTTGAGCAGTTCCACCTGTTACAGTCAAGTTTTTGTTTACGTCTGATTTCATTCCGTAGAACGAATCAGGATTTTGTCCAAATCGGAATTCTGGATATTGTACAACACCATTGACTTTCAACTTAGCAAGTGCTTGCCCACCAACAGGTGAAAGGGCCAATCCTGTGACTTCTCCGCCCTTAGCTACAATTTGTTGAACAGCTGCATCAATGTTATCGTCAAATTTATCTTCTGCATAATTTACGATATTTCCAGTGATCAAACCATCAAATGAGTTAGTGTCACGGAAAGTTGCATCAGTAAGACCTTTAGGCTCCAAACCATGGATAGCAGCGATGTCGAAAGCATCTGCGATTTTCTTAGCGAAACCATCTGCAAATTGTGAAAGGTACTCAAGTTGTTTTTCTTCCGATGCGTATTTAAACTCATCTGTAATACGAGCTTGATAGACGAATTTTAGAGGTTTAATCACCTTTGTGTCAACAACTGCTTTACCAGCACCTTTTTGTTGACCCTCACCAACAATTTGAGCGTTTCCTTCAAGGTTAAAGATGAATTGCTCAACCCCGTTAAACGGAATAGGGCTCTGTGATGAAAGTTTTGCAAGGACCGAACGTCCTTGTACTTTTGAAATTAGTTCTTTGACTAATTCTGGTTGAAAAAGTGTTCCTTGTTTCAATGAATTATCTGCCATTTTTATTCTCCTGTATTATTTAATTCTCGAAGCATTGACTTCATTTGCATTGTTTTGTTATCGCCAACTTGAGGCTCTGTCTCTCTGACAGGCGCAACTGGTTGAGCTCTTTTCATGTATCCAGCCAAGCGCTCTGCATCTGCTTTCAAGCTTTCTTCATCAGTCCCCTGCAAACGGCCTGCAAGGTCGTAAGGCAGTCCATGTTGCAAAGCGATCCGAGTTCGCAGACTCGCTGTCTCATAACCAGCAATTTGCTTCTGCAGTTCTTCAAGTTGCTTGTCAGCATCTGCCTTACTTTGATTGTTGGCTTCAATCGTTGACTTCAAGCCAACATTTTCTGTTTCCAACTCTTCAACACGAGATTTGAGCTGGTCATAGTCGCTATACTTCGCTTTCTCACGAGATAAACGCTCCTTAATAGCAACATCAAATTCTTCTTGTGTAGTAATTGGTTTAAAATCTGACATTCTCATGTCTCCTTTCTCCTGCTTTCCCGGCAGTTCGGTAATTTTTGGGCATCAAAAAAAGCAGTCACAAGACCGCTTATTTTAATAACTGATTTTTTGCTTTTTCTTAGGCTTAGTCGTGGCACAAGCCCAGTGCGCAAGCAAAGCGCTATCCATCAAAGAAATATCCATATCGTCAAAGTGCGATCGATAACCAAAGCCACCATTTGAACCAATATTCCGCTTATCGCAGTTAGTGGCTACTTTAGACAATGATGGTTGACCAGCGTGGCAGATGGTCTTCTGGTAAATACCCTGTTCCCAAAGAGCGTTGGCCACGATGATTTCCTTCACCGTTGGTAGAATCACGTTCTTGATTCTGTAGTCCTTCAACTCTTCGTCCAGGATCTTTTGCCCACTTGCGCCATCGATGACAATTTGAGCCACGTCGGCTTGACGCAAAAAGGCAACCATCCACTCATTCCCATTACGAACGGATTGACAATCGACTGTTTCGATAAAGTAACGGCCATCCTTGGTCCGTGCAGCAATGCTCAATGCCACATTCGTTCCGTCTTGACCATACTTTATACCAACAGACAACTTGCCAGACAATTCTGGTACATCATCCACCTTGAGCTCATTCCACTCAGTTTCAGAAATAGCAGATTTCTGGTTGTAAGTCGGCCAGAATCCCAAACGTTGGATATTATGGTCCAGCTTATCCTCACCAAGCTCTGCTTCAATCTTACGCTCATTTAAGTGGTAGCCCATGGATGGATTGGAATTATACCAAGCTTCCACATCGTCAATTTCCTTTTCATCAGAAACTGACCACTCAGCCCAGCCTGAATACTTCCCTTTCCCAAAAAGACAAGTCTCACGGTATTTAGTGAAAACCGTTCCGCTTGATACAGGAGTTGGAGGTGTACCACACATAATTGTGATAGGATTTTCACTATCCGTAACCGTGTACTTCAAAGCAGATTCTTGCTCGGTCGTGTACTCTTGAGCCTCGTCAATGATTAGCATATCAAAACCTTCACCAAGACCACCATTTGATGTCCTAGTACGGAATTGGATAACACCACCTGTTGAATAAAGTTCAATACGCTCCTGCCCCTTCGCTCGAATCGAATTGAAATCCTCACCATCAACATACCCCATCTTTTCAAGGTATCGCTTGACCTTTTCAAAAGAGGCATGAGATGTAGAAATTCTGTGGGCAGTATGTAGGATATTTAATCCTTCATGTAGCCCCCAAATTTCACCAATATATAGGATTTCAGATTTACCATTACGACGAGGGATAGAATAACCAAACTTCTGATGCACCCATAGGCCGTTTTTATCTACTGCCATTAAAGGCAATAGCAGGTTTTTCTGCCAAGCATAGCAAGAAAGCCCTGTCCGCTCGTAAAGTTCAATCGCTTCTTTAGCTTTTGAATTTTTCTTGACGTATTTTAAAATCACCGATTGAGTAGGATTCTGATTGCCAAGTTTCTTCTTCCTCGCCATTCTAATTTCCTTTCAATCGTCATCGCATGATAACCCTATCGCTGGGAGATATCAGATCACCTCCTAATCTTTAATAGCTCGGTTTGAAACTTTAGTGTATACATCTACGTAAGTTTCTTTCTTGTCTCCGTTATGCGTGATTTCTGCATAATCACCACATTTTTCACCAGACTTGATTTGATTAGTACTAACAAGAGCCTTCCAATTTTGCAAAGTTTTGCTAAACCAAACTACAAAGCAGTCTTCTTCTTTGATTTCACGACCTGCTAAGCGTGAAAATTCTTGCGATGCCAATTGTTTTGCCTTTTTTAACATTTTTTATTCCTTTCTTAACATAAAGAAAACCGTATGGAAAGCCAAACGGTTTATAGTGATTTATAGCAGTTTATAGCAATAGAATTATAAATACCTCACACAGAACCTCCTTTCAATTTTTCAAAAAGAAAAGCACCCTTTCGAGTGCTTCAAATTTCTTCTTTTCGGTCCGAAAAGAAATCAGCCCAAAATGGATTCTCTTTATCAAAGATTTCAATCTCTTCTGAGCTCATATTATGAGGATAATCTTCAAAAAGGTTATAAAACTTCTTCTTATCAAATGTAACTAACATCAACCCTCTAGCAAACCAGGCTGTATCAACCCACCAAACTATATCACCATCATTTTCTTTATAGCAATATTCAGACCAATTAACTTCTTCATAATCATCTTTCACGACCCTCAGCCCCCTTCATTTGTTTAGAATCTGCAGTATTGATAAAACTCAATATCTTGTGAAATTCAGGGTTATCTTTCAATGAGTTCACATCAATAAGATAGCTATTTGCATCATATCTTCTCCCAGCTACACTGTGAGACTTCTGACCTTTGAATCTCTCTTTCAGAACAATGTTGTTAAACGGCTTAAAACCATTTAACGTTCTTGATTGAAGTTCCAAGTACTCGAAACGACCTTCGTTTTTCCTTATGATTGCTGCATGTCTACCTGTTGCTAAGTAGTACTCATTCCCACTTTCTACTTTCTCCAACAATTCTTTTACTGCAGTAAAATCATTTGTATGTTTAGCAACATGCATTTCAACTCCTGGAAGGCTCCCAATCATTTTAATTCTACTATCTCGAGAAAAGAAATCACAACTCTTTCCTCCTCTAAAATCTAAGACAGTATAGCCACCTTTGTTCCCAATATAAGCAAATGCTGCTGACGAACAAGACCCTCTTGTCTTGTCGCCACCACTTACAGCTTCGATTATTTGTTCCTCAGTCAATTTTTTACGGCTTTTTTTGATAGGATTTGAAGAAATTCCGTTCTGTAGTGCTAGCTTTCTCACTTCGCTCATTTGAGAATTGTTATTTATATCCTTCCTTGCTTCAATTTTATCACTTTCATCTTTTTTTCGCCAAATTTTCTTCCAAACATCCTGAACTTTTCCGTTTTTAGGATCATAGTCTACAATACAACGACAATGCTGATGTCTTCTATAAACGTCCTTCGGAACTCTTGGATATTTATAATTCCCTTGAACTTCCTGACACCACTCACAACAATGAAAATACGATTTTCGGACAATCTCAGGTTGCAATCCAGACTGATGATGAAACTCCGCATTTTTCTGGATACTATCATCAATAATAGACTGGGTAAAGTTCACAATAGGTTCACCTAGCAACCAACTGACATCCTCAAAATTTTCCTCAGACGAAAAGCGATTGACAATGCCAGCTATTCGATCCAGGTTTAATTCAGGAACTTGAACTTTCAGCCCGATTTTCGCTTTATCGTTCAAATTCTTCTGAACATCGCTAGCATAACCACTTACAAGCTCGTAATTTCGTCCTAGCACGTCCGTCAGCAAACGTTGAGCAATATTGTAATACATTTTACCGTCTGGTAATTTATCGGCGCTCAGAGAAGTACCTAGAACTTTAGAGAGAATATCGCCAATTTCAATCGCAAACTCATTTGCAGTTTTGTAAGTGGCTTTTTTTGCCTTCAACGCAGCAAAAGCATTTCTGACGATCTCACTCTTACCGAAATCTCTCTCAAACCTCTCCTGAACCTCTTGCAAGATGCCAGGTAAAACATCATTCTCCATCTGAACCACCCTCGCTTACCACTGGTTTAGCTGACATGTCTCCAGCGATACCAGTAAGGTCTCGGATTGTCTCCGCATTGATGTAACCAGGTAATGCCTGATTTAGTTTGACAACACCATCACCAATCATAGTCATGGTATTCGCATCCGCTTCAAATAATGGTTCCCATTTGACTGTGGTTCTTACAAATTGTCTTCTCGCATAATGAAACTCATCACGCAAGCAAGCTGCAACATAAGCGACATTTAGCAATCCAGCACCTAGTGAGCGCTGAGCCTTTCGACCAGCCAGGCGCAAGTTCTCATGACTAGCCTTGATAGCTTCTACTGACGAAGGGTTATCCGAAACAAAACCAAGGTCATCTAAGGTCAAGCCCATCTCCCCAGCAAATCCAGCTGCTGCTGTTCTCAGTTGCTCTGTAAAAGGCGACATGCTAGCGGTAGTAAACTGTCCAACGCTTGGCTTCTCGCCTTTATCACTAGAAGAAATCGTCAGTAAGCTTGATACAGTAGCCTTCCATTTCTCCATAGGTTCCGCATCAGGATCAAGCCCAAGAATGTATTTCTGTGGCCACGAATAGAACTCTGCTGTAATGTCAGCTCGCTCTAAAGTTCGCTTAGCGTATTTCTGATAATACATTCCTGCCCTGGTAATACGAGACCGACCAAAAGGACGGACCGCATCAGGACGGTGAATGACCGGAACCAGCAAAGGAATACCCGTTTCATTCGTAACCGAGTAAGGCTCCCCATCTTTCGGAATAAAATGAGTAGCATTAGGCTCAAAGTAGGCTTCAAGCGTTGGTCTATTGTAATCACCACGAGCCAACACCGCATAACCTTCCACAAGTAGCCCAGTGATTGGATCAATTACACCAGTCGCATTACTTGATTCAATAACTTGTAGTCTAACTTCATCATCTTCACCCTTGGAAATATACACGAAGCTACACGAACCAATCAGCGCAGATAAAATAGCGCTGTCAAAGAAGATATCAGGATTGTTGCGATTGAAGATTTCCATAACATTAAAATCATCATTGGCAAACTCTCTGAAAATCAAACGATCCGCAAGACTATCTACACCCTTTGCAGCCCAACCAAGGACAGCTTGGTACTTCACCCTGATATGTGCAGGAATTGTGATTCCTGTAGGTGCTTCATAATGCTGCATCGCATAATGCTTGTATCTCAGATTGACTCTGCTCTGATAGAGATTCAACTTCCTCCTAAGATACTCAATCCCTCTTAATTCCAAACCGTTCTCCTTTCATTGTGATGATTTGGCGCGAGAAAAAATGTACAGTGACGGCGTGAAGCTCGCGAGCGCCTAGTGGGAGGGGGATACCCCCCTATACTCAGCTAGGATCTACTTCACACATATCTGTTATTTTTTCGAGTTTTAAATATTTTTTTTATTTTCTTTTTTACAAAAAAATTTTAATTCTTTCATTAAGACTTCAAGCTCTATACCTAGTCCAGTCTCTGGACTGCGGCAAGTTCCTGTTACCCACAACAGTAGCATTGGCTGATCTATCATCAGCGTAAAGCTTGTCAGACTTTTGTCTGTTGCATTGCCAGTGAGCAAGCTGTAAGTTACGAATATCTGACGGATGACCATTGCGATTGATTGGAATAACATGGTCAATGACCGGAGATAGAGGATGTGGGTACTTCAATGATTTATCAACGGGGAGTCCACAAATCCCACAAGTATTTTTTGTTTTGAGAATAATATTTTTATTCTTTTCAAAAGCAACTCTGTGAGGACCGCTCCGATCCGGTCTGTCCTTGGGGGTATTCATCTAAGGAGGGGCCTTTCTTTTTAGTAGGTAGGGGCTAAAATTTTATGATGTAGGGGGAGTTTTTCTAGTCTCTGACACCCTCGTATATTTAACATATCTTATATTCTGTTAAATAAAATTAAACAACTTTAAAGTCAAGAGTATCAAGGCTTTCACTATGTTTTTCTAAAAACTAATTTACATTTTCTCATTATGTAAAATAGATGGGTCATTTAGTAGTCAAATGATAGTATACTTTCATCCAATTCGTCCTGACTATAACCGATATAACCGAGCGTGATATCTGGTGTAGAGTGGTTAAAAATCTTTTGCAGAATAGCTACATTACCATTCTTTTTATAGTGATGATAACCAAAAGTCTTCCTCATTGAATGAGTACCTATGTGGTTCAATCCGACATACTCAGCTGCATCCTGTAGTATTTGATATACTGCTACTCTTCCGATATGAGTGATACGAACACCATCTGTTCGTTTTTTCTTTTTACTTGGGAATAGATAATCGTACTCTGCTAATTGATTATCTTTTATGTATCTATTTATTTCTTTTCTTAAAGGGGGACTGATTGGAAAATACCTTATCTTCCCAGTCTTCTTCTCTCTTAGTTCAATCCTGTCTGCAATCACTTGCTTAACTTGAAGAGGTACTATGTCGCTCACTCTTAGACCAGAGTAGATTCCAAACATAAACAAAACATAGTTTCTGTCACTTTTGTTTTTCAAGTAATCTTTGATTCGTTCGATATTATCTAGATCACGAATAGGTTCTACTTTTTTCATGATATCACCTCCAAACTCAAAGAAAAAGACAGGGTGTGCCTGCCTTTACAAGTATTTCATAATATAATTTTAGCACATAAAATCATACACTCACTCCGGACTTACTCCGAATTTACTCCAAAAAAACTCCAAGTTTACTCCAAAATCTCAATCTGTTCTCCATTGCGATAAAGTTCTGCAAATGCCATCAAAGACTTATCCAAGATGTCGTAATATGAACTTTCTGAAAGAGATAGGTCCGTTGCGATTGTTTCATCCTTCTTGCAACTCCACTGAAGATACTTTTCAAAAAGTATTCTACGATAGAGTGGATCATGTAATCCGCTGACTGCCTGCTCAATCGCATCCAGCTCCATCTCTGCGTCTACTTTTCTGATAGCCAGCTTCTCAACCTGACTGGTCGTGTCACTTCCAGGATTTCGAGGCATGAAAGAGTATGTAGTCGTCACCTTTTGACCATTTTTGTCATTTGCCACACGACGCCAGCGGGGATAACCTTTCAAAATTTTCTTGGCATTCTCTTTCGTTTTTATTTCATTTATATCAGGAAAGAAGGGCATCGCTCACCTCGTTTCTATATATTTTCATTTTTCAAGACTCATCAAAACTTTTGAAAAACATAGCTAGATCATCGAAAAAAGAAGCAAGTGTTCTAGCTATATTCTTGAATCCTTCCCTGATAGTTCTCACAAGATCTTCAAGTTCTTCAGGACTTAACTGAGCCAACTCTTGAGCTAGTCTCTCTTGCTCACGCAATAGAGCTTGCTTAGCTTTCTTCTTCTTGATTCTTTTGTTCATCTGGTTTTCTCCAAATTTTAGTGATAGCTTCGACGGTGCTGATAACTGTGATACCAATGACAACTGCAACAAATCCTGTTAACCATGGATGCTGTGACATAAATTCATAACCGTTCATACTACTCTCCTCCTCTCTTTCCACTTAATCAATTTACCTTCGTTGACAGAGAGACCTAGGTCATCTCTAAGTTCTTTCAATCTCAGTTCCATGCTATGAACCTCCTTCCTAAGTAACTATTTTGTTAAATTCTTCTAGTCAAATAATTTTCCCTTCAAATATCAGAGTGATTGTCCCTGTTCCGTCTTTATTCTTAGATACCAGAGCGCTACAATCTGAACCAAATTCAACTCCTTCAATTGTGACGCTGCGCTTCACTCTGTCGACGTTGATAATAGAGTCATTTGATGTTTTGATTCTCATGTTCCATCTCCTCAATCAGCCAATCAAGGTTCTTGCGAGCCTTTTTCAAATCTTCAAGACCGTTTTTCTTCTGGAATCGCAGTAAATACTTGATGGCATTGCCCCAGCACCATGCAGCCTTCCCTGGCAAGTTACCAATGAAGTTATCAATCACTTCTATACCTTCAAGGCCTTTTGAGCCTCGATAATGGCTTGGTTTGTTTACGTTGTCAATTTTTTCTGGTTTCATTTCTTATCCTCCAAAAGTTCTGGATTTTCGTAGACGTTGCCGATGATTTCGTTCTCGTCGGTTTCTGACCACAAAGCACTTGCTAATTGCTCGTTATCATTCATAATCAACCAAGCGCCCTCAATCATGGTTACAACGCCTGTGATTGTTTCGTTTTCCGTTGTTGGCTGGGTTCGTACTTGTCTAACTACATCCCCCTCAAAGATCTCTTGATTAGTCATATCTCTGATGCCAGTTGATTGCATGAGTTCGATTTCATCAAAACCCATAAAATTTGTTTCACCAAATTTCCAATGCTCACCAACTAAAACACCTTTTTTAAAATCTATCAAAGAAACATCTAGCATTGTTTGCAATTCTTTATCCCACACTCTGTACTTCGGTATCATAACCTCACCTCGTCTCCAATCCTTAAAGTTTCGTAGCTTGTTTGTGTAACTACGAAAATGCCATAATTTTTAATAGTGATTGTATGCAGATCGCCAATTTTTTCCTTATGAACGACTCTGCCTTTTATTTCTGCGCCTGCGTTATCTGTCTTGTAGATAACCATCGGGCGCTTTTCTTCTAGCTTTTTAATGTGGATACTCTGCCAAATATTTAATCCAGCAGACAATAATATCCAGATTGCGATGAATCGTTTCACTTCTCGTGTTCCTCCTCAAAATAAAACTTTCCGTCGAATGGTTCGATTTTAATGATTCCATAATCCAATCCAAGTCTTGCTATGAATGGCTTGGTGATTCTTTCGTGCAAGGTAGACATCTGCTCCCTGAATTCATCTAACAGAAAAGTAGATTTGTAGAAATTGCATTGATAACAAGCAGGCATATAGTTTTCAAAACTATCCTCTCCGCCTCGATAGTGAGGATGCAAATGATCCACTCTCAAAGTTTTTAAATCCAATTCCTTGCCACAATAAGCACAGTGACCACCATACTTATCTAAAACTTTTTGTCTAGTGGCTTTAGATATGCTTTTTCGTTTCAATCTGTGACCTCATTTCTCAATTCAAAATCAATTCCATACATAAGCAGATTTCTTTGAAAATCAACAAATTCTCCAATCATCTCAGCTTCTTGAAAGTCGTATTCCTCAACCGTACTTAAGAAATCATCAATATCATTTTGTGCACTTCCGTACGCTGTTTTTATATGTTCAATGGCAAATTCACGACCATCTACATCAATTGTGTAGCAGATTCTGCCACTTGAATAATCATATTTATAATTCTTGACAATCATTACTCCACCTCCTCATTTTTCTAACGTTTTGATTACACTTTCAATCTGTTCTTTCTTCTTCTGCAACTCTTCCAAACTTTTGACTTCTAATGCTTTTTTAATAATTTCAAGTTGTTCAATTTCTTTTTTAAACTTGATAAGTTTTTGAACTTCTCGTGCATAGTCCCTAAAATTTTTTGCCCAGTCATATTCATCCCAACCAAAAACTCTTAAAAGTTCTTGTTTTAAGTCATAGTATTTTCTTTCCAAATCTCTATTGACCTTCGCTTGAGCATGCATAATGTAGAATGTCATAGCCGAAATCAGCAAACAAGCAAAGAACATTCCCCAAAACATTAAATTTTCCATCACTCCACCTCCTCAAAATAACTATGAAATTTACTTAAATTGACAATAGCGACCTCTTCGACAAAATGTTTTTCGATATCAAAGTCTGGATCATTTTTCCCAAACTCTTTCTTTATAGCTTTTTCAGCAAGTGAAGGCAAAGCGAATATACTTGCCCCATTTCTTAAAGCGAGCGCTTGACCGTGTTTGTTTACTACTCGATAACCTACATCAAACGGTCTGATTTTCGCAGGGATTTTTATGCGTTTGCTTTCAGTTTTTGTAGCTTGTTCAAGTGTTTGTACCATCACTCCACCTCATTGACTTCCACTCCCTTGCAATCAAACACCCATCCGAAGTTGGCTTCTTCTAGTTCTTTGCGGGTGTGATGTGCTCGATATCCATAGAAATTTTCTTGATTATAAAACAACCAGACTCCACCAAAATTATAGTTGAGATAACATTTTTCTTTTTCAATACCTTTCATCTTCACCAAATACCGCTTCTCTTTCTCGACTGTGTAGCCGTCAAGCCAAGCTCTAGCGAAAGTTTCTTCGTTCTTTTTGATCCATAATGTTAATTCAATGCCTTGGTTATTTGATTTCAAAAAACTTGGGGTCATAGCAAGATAAAGAGAACTTGTAAGATGTTCTTTACATACTTCAATCCAATCCGCCACAAACTGCGGTATCACTGGTTTATTCAATTCTTGCCGAATCTTATCAGCATCCTTCAATTGATTACCAACCCATGCTCCCTCAAGTTTGCCTTGCTCGTAGCCTTCACGATATTTCATTGAACCGTAGTCGTCCCCTAATTCTTTAAGGATGTCATTAAGCCATCTAGTCTGTGTCGTCGGATCAAACCCTCTTATTCGACGAACGACATCTTTTAACTTGAACGGCAACGGTTCTGGTTCGTCCAAAGACCGTAAGTCTTTCAAAACTAAATCAACCGAGGTCATTTTTTTCTTGCTAGCTTTAAATTTTTCATAGCGTTCAATTAGTCCCTGTATGTTCATTGTTAACCTCCTCATTTTCTTCAAAGTCTTCAACAAAAAAATAATTGACATTCTTAGGATTAACGGACAAATTTCTAATCCTCATCAAATTTCCATTGTTGAACTGACTAGTAATTTTTGTCAGTTCTTTTTCTGTAAAGTTTCTTACTAGAAAACTAAGTTCTTCACCATCAGAAAAGCAAATTTTTATTTTTTGATAATTGCTAACTTGCTCACTTTCAGGTTCATAACCAAGCAAGTATCCTACGCTTACTCCAAAATAATCTGCTAACTCATCTGCTCTATTCGTTTTGATTTGGCTTTCTCCATTTTCCCAACGTTGAATACTCCGAGCTGGTGCAGCTATTGCTTCAGATAATTCCTGCTGAGTCAACCCCTTTTCTTTTCTCAATTGTTTCAGTCTGTTCATCCTTCACACCTCCTTAAAATGGCAATCCATCATCTGGAATATCCATCGGATCACTTGCTCTAAAACTTGGTGGCATCTGGTTTTCTATGCTTGACTGGTTCGCAGAATTATCCTTCTTCTCAAGCGTTTGAAAACTTTCAGCTACCACTTCTGTCACATAGACACGTTGTCCTTGCTGATTATCATAGCTACGAGTCTGGATGCGACCTGTGATTCCTACAAGAGCACCTTTTTTAAGCCAATTTGCAAAATTTTCAGCCTGTTGGCGCCACATAATGCAACTGATAAAATCGGCTTCACGATCACCTGCCTGATTCTTAAAATTGCGATTCACTGCCAAACTGAAAGTCGCAACAGCCACATTTGATGGTGTGTATTTCAACTCAGGGTCACGAGTCAAGCGGCCTACTAAAACGACATTGTTAATCATTGTTTTCCTCTTTTCGAACTCCATAAATAAGATATACAGCTATTTCCATTTGCGCGATATTATAAGCGTTACCGACCCAATCATTAAATTCTTGAGACATCGGCAACCAATCCTTTGTAGCTCCGAAATCATAACTTTCGGGCTTTTTGTCAGCAAATATACACTCCATAATTCCCATAAATGTCATGCCATCTTCAGCCATGTCCCTAAAGTAAGCGACTCTACTTTTAACAGCATCTGGCAAATCATGTGGTGGCGCTATTATTTCAGCATTTTTAACTGTCCAGCCATAAATTCCTTGAATCTTTTTTTGAATTTGATCAATCATTCTCTTTCTCCTTCTTCATTTTCTAAAACGGCATCTTTTATAAAAGTATTGCCAATTTTATAGTATTTGTATTCCTCAGCTGTCACTTCAAATGTTTCTTCAACGTGCTTATTTCCTACACGTCCAGAAACGACCAGATTATATCTTCTTTTGGTTCTGGTTGGTACCAGTACCGAGCTTTTTCCTGTCATAACAGGTATGAATATTGTGTGAGGTTCATCAATGTCCTTATCTACCACTGTCCCACTCGAAATCTGGTGACATGCTACGAGGAAGGAGACGAGTAAAACAACACATAGGATTTTTAAATATCTCACTCCTCGACCTCCAAAAATTCTGGGGTTTCAAATTTATTCCCAATTACTTCAAAATGAAAATAAGCAAGATATAGTGGACTCCATCCTGCCACTCTTTTCTGTAATTCATCTACAAATATGTAAATAAAACTTGCATAAGATCCGTGCCATTTGATAACTGCTTTTCTGCCCTTGTAATCGACTATATCCCCCTCAAAAATCTCCTTGCCATTTTTATCCAAAAGGCCTGTTGATTGCATGAGGTGAATGTCATTGTTCACAATCCATTCACCAGCAACAGAGTCCTCATCAATAATCCAGATATCGCCATTTCCAACCATCACTTCGTCCGGTTGATACATACGATTTAATGAGCCGCCATCATACGCTCTGTACTTCGTTATCATCCCAAATCCTCCTTCTGTTCATCCCCCTAAATTGCTAAATGCGACTTCCCATCTATAATCACCATACTTCAATACAATGTCTTTTAAAATTTTCCCTTTTGAAATTTCGATTTCTTGAGTGAATTCCAAGCCCTGTTCAAATGTAAAGATTTTAATGTCAACATTAAATTTTTCAGAGATTTCTATGTAATTGTCTGGGATAGCGCGCCATGCCTGCGTAAAATTATTAAGCTCGATGATAAGAAAATCATCATCAAGATGAATTTCAAAACTTTCACCGTCGATAAAAGCACGTTTTGTGCCATTGATGTAAAAATAAGAGTTTGATGAAGTGAAAATGATTAGCTCACCATCTGTATCTTCTTCGATTGTGACATCACCAGCAGCTTCAAACATATATTTCAAAGCCGATTTAATATTTTCTGCACGTCCTCTTAGTTTAATTGTTCCTTCTGCAAAATTTGGCATCTTTATTCTCCATAATCCTCCTCTTTAACAAACACCCCGTCAATCATCTTACCTTTGCGGTCCTTGATGACCTCATAAGCTTCTTCTAAACAACTTTCAGCTGTAGTTCCATTACAAAATGAAACCGTACTAACCACACTGTCAAGAAACATCAAGTCTGCTTTGATTAAAGGAATCTGTGTCTCATTGTGACAGACATGAGCGTATAGCTTCTGAGCGATATTACCCAGACTAGAAACCATCAGCAACAATTCAAGTTCCTGTTGATTGGCTGAAATCTGAGCCCCATTCTTAATCTGTTGTTCAAGTCCAATCAATACTACCTGGATGTCTCCAAGAGCATCATAGATCAGTTCAGATTTATCTTTTGCGATACCTTCAAATAATTCTCCTGACTCTTCCATCAACTTCAAGAACTGTTTGACAGGATTTGCTTCATGTAAATTTCGGTCAACAAACCACTGTTGAACCTTTTCTTCCAAATTCATTTTTGTATTCATCTTATTTTCCCTCCGTTTTCTTCGTAATCAAGTAGTAGCAGTCAACTGCTCCGTAATCAATCCTGATGTTTTCTCTACTCATGCTTTTGCGAAAACGTGGATGACTGATAGCTGAGTAACTAGCTTGATGTTTCTTTAATTCGTTGATTGCGCTATGTATATGGCCAAAACACCCAATGAGTATCTTGCGGTGACAGTTGTAAATGAAGTAGAGCTCAATCATCTTTGCAAAACTCCTTGTAGATTTTTTCGAAAATTTCTGACACCAATTTTTCAGGTATATTAGATCTCTCGTTGTATGATTTTGAGAAGTTCTTCCACTCTATGTCCTGCTTGATAATTTTATTCTTAAGATTAAGTTCAACATTGCTTCCAAAAATCGTCCGCTTTTGTAAAGGATAATCATAATTATTGTATCTAGCTAGGTTTTTGTATGGAATTCTGAATCCAATAATATCCTCAATGTAGGGCCACAGTCTGTCAGCTGCTGGATTCTCAATAACCCAAAATTGTGGTCTATATCTTTTTATGATTTCTATTGTGTTGAAAGCTGTTAGCTCGCCATTGACCCTTTTTAAAAATTGCCTGTCGTACTGATAATTTATATATGCTGACTCGTAATCCTTATTTGCCCTGATCGTGAACGGTGAAGGTCTTACTTGTGGAGCAAACAAGCTATCAGACACATCATTGCGTTTCCAACACGCATTCCCATTTTCCATGGCAGAAGCATTTGACCATGATTCGCATGGTGGACTAGCTATTACAAGGTCAGGTTTTGGTAATTTGTCTAACACGTCAAAGAGCGTGTTATCTCCAAATAAACGTTTGTAATCAGCAAGGTCCAGATTTATAAAATGATTGTTCTTGTTTTCTATATCCATTCCGATTGAATAGATTTCAATATTCGCCCCCCCCGAACTATTCAGAGAGTTAGCACCCTTGAAGTAAGAACCATTCCCACTATCAAAGAGTGCCCAGACTGTCATTTTCCTTATGATCAATACCTCCAATCATCCCTTCACCTCAACTGGATAGAAATTCCCAAAAGAGTCTCTCAATGCCTTGCCTACCTGCAACGCAACTGCACGAGAAATGAACCGCATAGCTTTCCGCTCGTCCGAATACGAAACATCAATTCCAGTCACACCAATGGTTGCAGACATCAAGAACGGCTTATCCTCTCTTGTCCCATGCTTTAAAATAAACATCAGCCACCTCCATTATCCAAACGCTTCAGCATTTCCTGTTTCCGTTTTTCCAACTCTTCCTTGGTCTCCTTACTCGTCGTATTCACATAGTTAGGTTGTGACCATTCAGGAACGTTTGATTTTTGATTCCCTGACTGACCCTTGATTTTACTTTCTTTGTACGCTCTCTCACGTTCATCGACTGCTGCAATCGTCAAAACTCCATCATTCTTCCAATTCGTCAAAATCGCTCTGATATAACTGAAATTTCTTTTACCATTGTCAGCAGCAAGACCAATTGCTTTCAGAACAACTTTCGCTTCCATTCCATCCAAAGTGATGAACTCTTTTAAGATTTCAAATTGAGTTCCATCCAACGGAGCAATACGAAATTGATATTCTTCGACGATGAGTGAGACTGGATTTTCATCTACATCTTTCTCTATCTCTGTATCTATATCTTTCTCTATATCTATATCTCCGTTGCAAGTTGTTGCAATGGTGTTGCAATGCAACCCCCTCAACTCTCTATGTTTGCGACTTCTACGAGTGCTCGCCGTTTCGCTCCCAACCATCTCAGGAACCTGTTCTAAGAAATAATCTCTGTCATTTATTCTAGTCAGCAAACCCTTACTCTCCAAGAAAATCAAAGTGATTTTAATATCTTCAACATTCTCATCAATGACAAGAGCGATTTCTTCAGCTAGATTGTCAGCAAGTCCATCATAGTAGATGTGCCCGCCATCCTCTAAACTAATCAACATCATTTTGAGATAGATGATAGTGTGCGTATCGCCACCTGCAATCTTACGAAGCAATTTCATTTCTTTGGATTTGAAAAAATCTTGAGCTAGTTGAATCCAGTAGTATCGCTTGTTTTTAACTACCATTGATACCCTCCGTTTCTCTACTAATCCACAAATGTTTCTTTTCGTGTCACGGGATCAATGTCCACACGTCGACCTGTTTTAAAGTCGATAAACCCTTTTTCAACTTGTGGCGCTTGAAATTGAATCTTCTTTTTTGCTCTCATGGCCATTTTAAGTTTGATATTCATCATCAGTGATTCAATCAATGCTACTGATACTACTGTGCCTACTGCGATAATTTGTAAATTGTTCATGTTTTTTATCCTCTTTTTGTGCTATAATATAGTCAAATAATTTTGCTAAGACCTTGTCCAGAAGCCTTTTAGTAAAGTTATTATATTTGATTAGAGAGCCATTCTTTGATGGCTCTTTTTGACCATTTCTTACCAGGTAATTCCTTTGGAAATCCCTTTAAGTAACGATAATTATCTGAAAATGTGGCATACTTAATTCCTAGAAAATCACAGGTAGTGTTCACATCCATCAACTCTGGATAGTGATCACTATCTTTTTCTATTTCGACTAGCCTTGTGATTGTGTCCTTGATAATGGATTTAATCCATTCAGATAGTGAAAGTAGAACATTGTCCATCTTCTTCCCCTCCTACACTTCATCAAATGAGTTCAATTTCATGATTTTCATCTTAGTATTGGTGCTTGGCTCCCACGTCATCCAGTAAGCTAGAGCGGCATCCGCATGCTTCTTGGGTAGCAGGTCATAGCGACTAATATTAAAATGATCCTTGAAATCAATCTCAGCTTGTCTAAATACCGACTGAGCAAAAATCTTATCCGCATAAGCTGGACTGTCAATACCACCTAAGCAAGCCACAACCCTAGCCTTACGCTTCTTCAGGAGCGATTGAGCATAGCTTGGGTGAATCGGTTGCTCACTCTTTAGGTAGTCAATATCTTCCAGCATGGTCGCCTGTTGCTCACGCAATTTCTTCTGGCCAGTAAACAGAGCGATGAAAGCATCTTCATCCAAGTCCTCTCGGATAAATCCGCCTTGTTTTCTAATAGCTGGCAAGACCTCTGATGTAACCCAACGCTTGAACTCTTTTGCTTGAGGCAATTTGCTGGATAAAATGAGAGAGTAGAGACCAGATTCGTTGATGATGATAGGGTTTTGATTTCTACCCATGGCGTCACGAATCGTTACCCCATCTGTCTTATCATCATCATCTACATGGTCAAAAATTGCTTTTCTTGAATTCGCATATCCTAAGATATCCGCAACATCTTTCCCAACGAACCACGGCTCGTCATCAATTGTCAAAGTACGGACTTCCTGCCCGTGAAAATTAAAAATTTCGTTCATAATGTTCCTTTCTAGTTTTATCTTGTTCAAGTATCTTGAACTTCAAGTTTAAAAAAATAATCCCCTATTTGGTTATCTGGAATAAGTAACAGATTACAAGCTGTTGTAATTTCGTTGTTTTTCCAATAACGCTGATTATTTAATTTAAGTGAAATACTTCGTTCTGAAAGTTTCATAGCTTTAGCGAATTTTTTCCGGCTATTAAAAATTTCAGTAATTCTTCCATTCAATTTTGAATAATCAAATTTCATTTATTCTCCTTTCTATCTTTTGTTCAAGTTATTTGAACTTTTGTGATTATAATTCTACTCCTTATTTTTTGCCCTGTCAATACTTAAGTTCATTTTTTTTGAACTTTTTATTTTTTAGCTTGAACTTTTGTTCAAATAGATATATAATTACTATTGAGAACGGAGTGTTAAATATGAAAACTACAACATCTTTACGACTAAAACAAATTCTGTCTGAAAGAAATCTTAGACAAGTAGATATCTTGAATAGTTCTTTACCACTTCAAAAGGAACTTGGTATCAAAATGGGTAAGAGTGCTTTGTCACAATATGTTTCAGGAAAGTCTTCTCCTGATCAAGACAAACTTGTTTTATTATCTAAAACATTGGGGGTCTCCGAAGCTTGGTTAATGGGATATAATGTTCCTATGTCAGACGATACTCCTGTCCAAGAACTAAAAATCCCTACTTCTCCTCTTGTTCAGAAAATAACTGAAAAAGCTGTAAAGCTTACTGCTCCTAGAAAACAAAAGGTTTTGGATTTTACAGAGAACCAATTGCGTGAGCAGTCTAACAAAGTTATCTCATTAGAGGAAGACTTATTTGAATACAAGGTATATGAAAAACTTTCAGCTGGTACTGGCTTTTCATACTTTAACGATGGGAACTATGACACTGTTTTTTATGACAAAGACCTAGACCACGATTTTGCTTCTTGGGTTTTTGGAGACTCAATGGAACCTAAGTACATGAATGGAGAGGTCGTTCTTATCAAAGAAACAGGATTTGACTATGACGGCGCTGTCTATGCGGTTGACTGGGATGGCCAAACTTATATCAAGAAAGTCTATAAAGAAAAAGACGGTCTTAGACTCGTCTCTATCAATAACAAATATAAAGATAAATTCGCACCATATGAAGAAGATCCGAGAATCATTGGAAAAATAGTCGGAAACTTCATGCCAGTTGAAAATTAAAAAGAGGAAAGTTATGAAAATAGGAATGAGAACACCGAGTCTAAAAAAGAGCTTGAAAGCTAGAACTACCAGCAAATGGAAGAGACAAACTAAAAAAGCCCTTATTCCTGGATATGGACAAAAAGGGGTTGGGTGGATAAAGAATCCTAAGAAAGCTCTATACAACAAGGTCTATCATAAGACAACGTTTGGTCTTTCAGACTTGTTTACACCGTCTAAAAAGAGAATGAAGAAAACAACAAAAAATCAAACGTCCACCAAATCTACAAAAAAATACACAGCAAAAAATTATAAAGAAGCTGGTATTGTATTAATAGTCATAGGTTCTATTTTCTTATTTTTATTTCCTCCTCTCGGCTTCTTCTTGTTCATTACAGGTTTTATAAGTTACATTATTAGTTATTTAACATTGAAACACGAAAAGAATAAACGAAAAGATATTTAAAAAAGCCCCACAATCGCCCTCGCCAAAGTTTGATTGTGAAGCTTACCCTTATAAAAAATCAGCCATTAAAAAGGCCTCTTTTCTATACCCTATTTTACACCATGAAAGGGGTGATGTCAATATTCTCAATGTTTAGACCTTGTCCAGAAGCTGATAAACAAGGAGAATACAATGAAATATAATAAAACAAAATACCCAAATATCTATTACTATGAAACTGCAAAAGGCAAACGCTATTACATCAGACGCTCTTTCTATTTTCATGGTAAAAAGAAAGAGATTACTAAAAGTGGTCTCACAACCCTTCCACAAGCTCGTGCAGCCTTGACAGAGATTGAGCAACAAATCCAAGAACAAGAATTAGGTATCAATACGAATCTAACGCTTGATCAGTATTGGGATATCTATTCTGAAAAGAGATTATCTACAGGGCGCTGGAATGACACTTCCTACTACCTCAATGATAATCTCTATAAGAATCATATCAAACCCAAATTTGGTTCTGTCCAGCTTAAAAATTTGGATAGAAATGAGTATGAACTATTTATCGCCGAAAAGTTGCAGAACCATACCAGATACACTGTTCAAACTCTCAATTCCAGCTTCATGGCATTGTTGAATGATGCAGTAAAAAATGGAAACCTGCTCTCGAATCGCTTGAAAGGTGTCTTTATTGGCCAGAGTGATATCCCTGCTGCTAACAAGAAAGTGACTCTCAAAGAGTTTAAGACTTGGATAGCAAAGGCAGAAGAGATTATGCCAAAACAATTCTACGCTCTGACCTATCTTACCATTTTTGGATTGAGAAGAGGAGAAGTCTTTGGTTTGCGTCCAATGGACATCACTCAGAACGACAGCGGACGGGCTATACTGCATCTTAGAGACAGTCGAAGCAATCAGACCCTAAAAGGGAAAGGAGGGCTTAAAACGAAGGATTCAGAGCGATATGTCTGCCTTGATGATATCGGAACAGACCTTATCTATTATCTGATAGCTGAAGCTTCTAAGATTAAGCGAAAGTTAGGGATTATCAAGGAACAACAAAAAGATTATATTACCCTTAACGAAAAAGGGGGTCTCATCAATCCAAACCAGCTAAATAGAAACTTCAATCTAGTGAATGAAGCAACAGGATTGCATGTAACACCTCACATGATGCGCCACTTCTTCACGACTCAAAGCATTATTGCAGGGGTTCCGCTTGAACAATTAAGCCAGGCGCTGGGGCATACAAAGGTTTATATGACGGATCGTTATAACCAAGTTGAGGACGAACTTGCTGAAGCGACAACAGACCTATTTCTTAGCCATATTCGCTAAAAAAATCCCCGCCAAAATCTCAAAAAGTCCCCGCCAATTCCCCGACCAAAATCCGAAAAATACCGAAAAATATCGAAAAATGATTTTTAGAATAGTCCCCAAAAGCCTGAAATAGAGCCAAAAAACTCCACCTGATTGGGTGGAGTTAAGGGAGATTATTATGAAAAAGAAAAGTTTAGGATTTTATTAAATAAAGTTAGGAGGTCTTTATTTAATGATTATATGATACATGACGAAGCTTAAAACTAGCTTAACTTTTTTCAAATTCTACCATTTTGCCAAAAATTTCTATTACCATGACCTCACCCCACAAAAAAGCCACCTGATTGATCGGTATAATTTGTCCAACCGACAGCCTGATAGAGATGCAAAACATCCTCTAGCTTGA
>NZ_KV794214.1:214113-230280 GCF_001808665.1 Streptococcus sp. HMSC070B10
AAATTCTTGCTTTTTAATAGTGATCATGTCAACACCTCTTAAAACTCTCTCAAGCTCTTGTACTGTTGTCCATTTTTATCAAAATTTTCAGGAGCCAACCATGCTTCCAATCGAGCTTTAACTTGGGGCCAGTCCTTATCAATCATATACAACCAAGCCGTATCCCTCGTACGCCCCTTATAAACGACTGCCTGACGAAAGGTTCCTTCATAGACAAATCCCAAACGCTCCGCAGCTCGTCTGGATGGCAGATTAAGAGAATCACATTTCCATTCGTAGCGACGATAGTGAAGTTCTTCAAAAACATAGCGAGCCAAGAGATACTGAGCTTCTGTCCCTATTCGTGTTCCCCTGAGTTCTAGAGAAAAAGTGACTGCTCCCACTTCTATCACTCGGTTATTCTGGTCAATGCGCATGAGAGAAAATGTTCCCAAAGCCTTACCAGTTGCCTTGTCTACAATCGCATAGTAAAAGCGATCCTTACGAGCCAACATCTGATTTAAAAGGCTAACCAGCTCCTCCATATCTGCCACTGACTCCTGAAAGAGGTAGGTCCACATCTCCCGCGGAGTATCTGGACCATAAACAGCTAATAAATCCTCCGCATGCTTTTTCCACCGAAAGAGCCTCTACCCGAGCATAACGCCCTTCTAAGAGATCAATAGCAGGCAATTCACCATGTGTATAACCTTCCATTGACTCACCAATCATCTGACCATATTCATTTACTGGCATAGCTTTCTCCTTGTTTCGCTTTTCAAACTTTATAGTTGCCCATAGTATATCATACTTTCATAAGAAGATTCAAAAAATCCTCCAGATTCTACTCTGAAGGATTCCTATCTTATTTCACAACGATATTAACGAGTTTAGTTGGCTCAAACAGTTTGGGAAACTGTTTGAGGTTGGAAATCAGCAAATAAATTGGTTATTTCACAACGATATTAACCAATTTATTTGGTACACTAATCACTTTCACGATTTCCTTACCATCAATTTCTGCTTTGACTTTTTCATCAGCGAGAGCACTTTCTTGTAATTCTTCGCGTGAGAGGTCTTTAACGACCATGAGTTTGGCACGGACTTTTCCTTTGATTTGGACGACGATTTCGATTTCGTCTTCAACCAATTTGCTTTCGTCCCATGTTGGCCAAGCCACGTAAGAGATTGACTCACCTGTTGCTGCAACAGTTTGCCAAAGTTCTTCTGCCAAGTGAGGTGCAAATGGGGCAATCAATTGGATAAAGCCTTTAGCGTAGTCCACATAGAGCTTGTCTTCCTTGTTAGCAGCGTTGACAAAGACCATAAGTTGGGCAATGGCTGTGTTGAATTTCATAGACTCGATTTGCTCAGTGACAGATTTGACTGTTTCATTGTAGACCTTGTCAAGAGCACCATTGTTTTCCGCAGCGATTTCTTTACTTGTAATCAAACGGTAAACACGGTCAAGGAACTTACGGCTTCCTTCCAGACCTTCTTCTGACCAAGCAATTGACGCATCAAGTGGCCCCATGAACATTTCATAGACACGAAGGGTGTCGGCACCGTATTGTTCCACCACATCGTCTGGGTTAACAACGTTCTTAAGCGATTTAGACATCTTAGCTGGTGCTTGCTCCAACTCTTCCCCTGTTTCTACATGGAAGAAAGAACCGTCACGTTTTTCAACCTTGTCAGTTGCCACAAGAGCCCCACGGTGGTCACGATAGCTGGTTCCCAAAATCATCCCTTGGTTAAAGAGTTTTTGGAATGGCTCCTTAGTTGGAACGACACCGAGGTCATAGAGGAATTTGTGCCAGAAGCGAGCGTAGAGCAAGTGAAGAACGGCATGCTCTGCACCACCCACATAGATATCTACTGGCAACCATTGTTTGAGAAGATCCTCATCGGCCAATTTCTCAGTATTGTGCGGGTCAATATAGCGGAGATAGTACCAGCTTGAACCTGCCCATTGTGGCATGGTATTAGTTTCACGACGACCTTTAACACCATCTTCACGAGTCACTTCAAGCCAGTCTGTCAAGTTAGCCAATGGACTTTCCCCTGTACCTGAAGGGCGAATGTCCTTGGTTACAGGCAAGACAAGTGGCAATTCATTTTCAGGGACAGCTGTTGAAGTTCCATCTTCCCAATGAATGATTGGAATTGGTTCACCCCAGTAACGTTGACGGCTAAAGAGCCAGTCACGGAGACGGTAGGTAACTTTCTCCTGACCAAATCCTTTTTCTTCCAACCAAGCCACAATCTTAGCAATAGCAGCTTCTTTGTTCAATCCATCTAGGAAGTCTGAATTGACATGAAGTCCATCTTCTGTGTAGGCAGCTTCTGCTACGTTTCCACCTTCAAGTACTTCTACGATTGGAAGGTCAAACTGTTTAGCAAATTCCCAGTCGCGTTGATCATGAGCAGGTACAGCCATTACCGCACCTGTTCCATAACTAGCAAGAACATAGTCCGCAATCCAGATTGGAATTTCCTTGCCGTTGACAGGGTTGATGGCATAAGCACCGGTCCAAACTCCTGTTTTTTCCTTGGCAAGGTCTGTACGAGCCAAGTCTGATTTCAGACTAGCTTGGTGTTTATAGTCTGCAACTGCTTCTGCTTGCTCTGGGCTTGTGATAGCGTTAACCAAGTCATGCTCAGGAGCCAATACAGTGAAAGTAGCACCGAAAAGGGTGTCAGGACGAGTGGTAAAGACGGTGAATTCCTTGTCTGTTCCCTTAACTTTGAAGATTACATTGGCACCAGTTGATTTACCAATCCAGTTGCGTTGCATGTCCTTGATAGATTCTGGCCAATCCAACTCATCCAAGTCGTTAAGCAAGCGCTCCGCATAGGCAGTGATTTTGAGCATCCATTGGCGCATCGGTTTGCGAACAACGGGATAGCCTCCACGCTCAGAAGTTCCGTCAGGAAGGACTTCTTCGTTGGCGATGGCTGTTCCCAACTCTTCAACCCAGTTTACTGGCACTTCCGCTTCATAGGCCAAGCCCTTTTCGTAAAGCTTAGTAAAAATCCACTGAGTCCACTTGTAGTAGTTTGGGTCTGTTGTATTGACTTCACGATCCCAGTCATAAGAAAATCCAAGCGCATTGATTTGACGTTTGAAGTTGGCAATGTTTTCAGCTGTAAATTCTGCTGGGTCATTCCCCGTATCCATAGCGTATTGCTCTGCAGGCAAACCAAAAGCATCCCAGCCCATTGGGTGAAGAACATTGTAGCCTTGCGCACGTTTGTAACGGCTGAGGATATCCGTTGCGGTATAACCTTCTGGGTGTCCTACGTGCAGACCCGCTCCAGACGGATAAGGGAACATATCGAGAGCATAAAACTTCGGTTTTGATGCATCTGTTCCAGTCTTAAATGTATGATGTTCTGCCCAGTAGCCCTGCCACTTAGGCTCAATTTCTTTATGATTGTAAAAACTCATGGTCTCTCTCCAATTTTGTGATGTTACTATTATACCATTTTTGAGGGAATTTGAAATATGAGAAATGTTCTTTTGGACTTGGATGACAAGAAAGACCGAATCACAAATCCAGCTTATATAACAGTATAAAAAATTAGCCCCCATTTGGAGCTAACTTCTATAGATTGTTTATCTCTTCTATCTTCTCACGTCCTAGTTCTCGGTAACTACGGTCACCAACAACCTCAACGCTAAACTGGCCGTCCTCATATTCAAGAATCGTCACGCTACCATTATCGAGACCATGCGGATGCATGCCATTGATCAGATAAACAATGGTTCCAATGGTCATTCCGTGGCTGACAACGAGGGCATTGCCCCCACCTTTCTCTTCCATTTCTTTAGCAATCACTTCAAAGCCTTCCTTGATTCGGCCACTGAGTTTTTCCCAACCTTCAGCCCAACCAGCTGTATCGACCTCTACCAAGCCCTCAGCCAGTTCAGCATAAGACAATTGGTGAACGTGGTCCACATTAAAGATACGAGGAATAATGCCCATAAAAAGATCACCATCATAAGCCCCGTCAAAACTACCGAAACACCATTCTCTGATACGCTTGTCCATGCGATAAGGGATTTTCCCCTGCAAGCCAAGTTCATCAAGAATGATTCCCATCGTCTGAATGGTGCGCCCTGAATCACTGGAATAAGCGCGTTCAAACTGCAAACCAGATTCTCGCAAACCGATTCCTAATTCTTGAATTCCTCGTTCACCTTCAGCAGTTAAAGGAGTATCGCTCCAACCTTGCGCGCGACCAATCGTGTTAAACATAGTCTTGCCATGACGTACCAAATACAATCGTACTTTTACCATTTTCCGTCCTCCGTTTGCTTCTATTATATCATGGATGATAAAACAAAAGCCACCCAGACAGGTGACTTTTGCAGGAGATTATTATGAAAAAGTTTAGGAGTTCTATTAAATAAAGATATTAGATGAAAATCAAATTCAAACTAAATCAGTGTTATCTGTTTCAAATAATATTAGGAGGTCTTTATTTAATGATTATAGTATACACATCCAACCTTAAATAGAACTTAAAATTTCTCCTATTTTCTTAATTTTTAAAACTATGAATTGGTGCTGGGATTTGTCCCCCACGAGAAATGAAATCGACAGACGAAGCCCCATTGACTTTCATAACAGGTGCAGTTCCTAATAGGCCACCAAACTCAATCATATCTCCTTCTTTTCCTTTTGGAATGATACGAACAGCCGTTGTCTTCATGTTAATGACACCAATTGCAGCCTCATCCGCAATCATAGCTGCAATGGTTTCAGCAGGAGTATCTTCTGGGATGGCAATCATATCCAAACCAACGGAACAGATAGCCGTCATAGCTTCTAGTTTTTCCAAATTAAGAGAGCCATTTTGCACTGCAGCAATCATTCCTTCATCCTCTGAAACAGGGATAAAGGCACCAGACAAACCACCAACTTGGTTGCAAGCCATAACTCCGCCCTTCTTAACTTGGTCGTTCAAGAGAGCCAAGGCAGCCGTCGTTCCATGCGTACCAACTGTCTCTAGCCCCATTTCCTCAAGGACACGTGCCACAGAGTCTCCAACTGCAGGTGTTGGTGCCAAACTCAAGTCCACAATACCAAACTCCACACCCAGTCTCTCACTGGCCATTTGACCAACCAATTGACCGATACGAGTGATTTTAAAGGCAGTTTTCTTGACTGTTTCTGCTACTACATCAAAGCTCTGTCCACGAACTTTTTCCAAGGCACGTTTCACCACACCAGGACCAGAAACTCCGACATTGATGATAACATCTGCCTCCCCAACACCATGGAAGGCACCCGCCATAAATGGATTGTCCTCAACAGCATTAGCGAATACAACCAACTTAGCTGCCCCCATATCAGATAGAGTTGCCGTTTCCTTGATAACTCGTCCCATATCTGCGACAGCCGTCATATTGATACCAGACTTGGTTGAGCCTATATTGACTGACGAGCAGACCTTATCCGTTTCAGCCAAAGCACGAGGAATAGAATTGATAAGAATCTCATCTCCCTTTTGATAACCCTTTTGTACCAAGGCTGAAAAACCACCAATAAAGTCCACACCAATCTCTTTCGCAGCCTTATCAAGTGCTTTTGCCAGAACCACATAGTCTGTCGCATCTGTCGCCGCCCCAATCAGAGAAATAGGAGTCACCGATACACGCTTATTAACGATTGGAATCCCCAACTCAGCCGCAATTTCATCGCCAACAGCCACTAAATTAGCTGCCTTGGTCCTAATCTTTTGATAAATTTTCTCCGCAGCACGATTGATATCCGGATCGATACAGTCCAATAGGGAAATCCCCATGGTAATAGTTCTGATATCGAAGTTTTGCTCCTCAATCATGGAGATGGTTTCAGTAACTTGTCTAATATCCATGATAACCTCCTAGATATTATACATAGCTTCGAAAATCGCTGCACTCTGAATGTTGATTTTCACATTCAAAATTTGCCCAAAAGCTTCAAATTCATTACGAAGACGTGTAAAATCTTGCTTTTCATCACTAGAGACGACAGCCATCATCGTGAAATATTCATCCAAGACAGTTTGAGAGATATCATCAATATTCAAACCCAATTCTGCTATTTTACCAGAAACACCTGCAACAATTCCAGATTTATCTTTACCAACAACAGTTATAATCGCTTTCATAAGCAAACTCCAATTCTTCTTTTAATAGGAAACCTGAACATTAAACAGGATTCTTTTCAAATAGTATAGCATAATTCTAACTAAAATACTCAAAAACGCCTGCTTACGAAGTTGTTCTTAAGAAAAAAACAATTTCGTAAACAAGCGTCTACTATCCCAACTTATGATGAGTGTTCCCGCTAGGACCGAAATCCTAGCGGTAGACCAGAGCTAGACTAAGAGCACAAGACTCCATCATCATAACACTCAACAAAATTGATGATTTTATACTAATTCGATGATCGCCATTGGCGCTGCATCACCACGACGTGGTTCAGTTTTAAGGATACGAGTGTATCCACCGTTACGTTCAGCATAACGAGGTGCAATTTCTGAGAACAATTTTTGAAGTGCTGTAGTAGAAGTGTACTTATCAGTTGCTTCATCATAGTTTTCAGATGCGATTTCATTACGTACGAAAGCAGCTGCTTGACGACGTGCATGCAAATCACCACGTTTACCTAGAGTAATCATTTTTTCAACAGTTTTACGGATTTCTTTAGCACGAGCTTCAGTTGTCACGATTGATTCGTTGATCAAAAGGTCAGTTGTCAAATCGCGAAGCATTGCTTTACGTTGTGAGCTAGTGCGTCCTAGTTTACGGTAAGCCATTTATTCCTCCTTTATTTATCTTTTAATCCAAGACCCAAATCAATGAGTTTGAGTTTCACTTCTTCCAAACTCTTGCGTCCAAGATTTCGTACTTTCATCATCTCTGCTTCAGATTTTTCTGTCAAATCATGCACAGTATTGATACCGGCACGTTTCAAACAGTTGTATGAACGCACAGACAAGTCCAGTTCCTCAATCGTACGATCCAAAATACGGTCGTCAGATTCAGTATCAGCTTCTTTCATCACTTCAGTTGACTTAGCAATCTCAGTAAGATTTGTAAACAAATCAAGATGTTCTGTCAAAATACGTGCTGAAAGCCCTAAAGCATCTTCTGGAATAATTGTTCCATTTGTCAAGATTTCAAGGGTTAATTTGTCAAATCCATCATTGCTACCTACACGAGCAGGTTCCACTTGATAGTTGACTTTTGTAACTGGTGTATAAATAGAATCTACAGCAAGTGTTCCAACTGGTGCATTATCTTTTTTATTTTCATCAGCAGGTACATATCCACGACCACTGTTAACAGTCATAGTCGCTTTTAGGGAAGAACCTTCACCGATTGTAAAGAGATAATGATCTGGATTTACAATTTCAATATCGCTATCTGTCAAAATGTCACCAGCTGTTACCTCAGCAGGACCTTCAACATCCAGTTCGATGATTTTTTCGTCTTCAACGTACGATTTCACTGCAATTCCTTTAATGTTCAGAATGATTTGCATCACGTCTTCACGAACACCTGGAACTGTGTCAAACTCATGTAACACACCATCAATATTGATAGATGTCACAGCTGCTCCTGGTAGAGAAGCTAGAAGTACACGACGAAGAGAGTTACCAAGAGTTGTACCGTAGCCACGTTCAAGTGGTTCGATTACAAACTTGCCATAATCTTTATTTTCATCAATTTTTGTTATATTTGGTTTTTCAAACTCGATCATTTAGTTACTCCCTCTTAAACGAAAAGCAGTGTAATGCGATGATTATACACGGCGACGTTTTGGAGGACGAGCACCATTGTGTGGCACTGGAGTCACATCACGAATTGCTGTTACTTCAAGACCAGCGGCAGCAAGCGCACGAATAGCTGACTCACGACCAGAACCTGGACCTTTTACAGTAACTTCAACTGATTTAAGACCGTGTTCTTGTGCAGATTTAGCAGCAGCTTCAGAAGCCATTTGAGCAGCGAATGGTGTAGATTTACGAGAACCTTTGAAACCAAGAGCACCAGCTGATGACCAAGCAATTGCATTACCATGCACATCAGTAATCATAACAATAGTGTTATTAAATGTAGCGTGAATATGAGCAATACCAGATTCGATATTCTTTTTCACACGACGTTTACGTGTTGGTTTAGCCAAGACTTTTACCTCCTATATTATTTTTTCTTACCAGCAATCGCAACAGCTTTACCTTTACGAGTGCGAGCGTTGTTTTTAGTGTTTTGTCCACGGACAGGAAGTCCACGACGGTGACGGATACCACGGTATGAACCGATTTCCATCAAACGTTTGATGTTCAAGTTTACTTCACGACGAAGGTCACCTTCAACTTTGATTGCATCCACTTCACGACGGATAGCATCTTCTTGATCTGATGTAAGATCACGTACACGAACATCTTCTGAGATTCCAGCAGCAGCCAAAATTTTCTTAGATGTTGCAAGTCCGATACCATAAACATAAGTCAATGAGATTACTACGCGTTTGTCATTTGGAATGTCAACTCCAGCAATACGAGCCATGTTTTCTCCTTTCTATCTTATCCTTGACGTTGTTTGTGTTTTGGATTTGCTGGGCAAATTACCATAACACGACCATTACGACGAATAACTTTACAGTATTCGCAAATTGGTTTGACCGATGGTCTTACTTTCATTTCTTATCCCTCCAAGTTTTTCGATTATTTAAAGCGGTAAGTGATACGTCCACGTGTCAAGTCATATGGACTCATTTCGACAGTAACACGATCTCCCGCTAAAATACGAATATAGTTTTTACGAATTTTACCAGAAACTGTTGCTAAAATCTGATGTCCATTTTCAAGTTCAACCGTAAACATTGCATTCGGCATTGTATCAACTACTTTGCCTTCAACTTCAATCACATCGTCTTTTGCCACGCAAAAGCACCTCCATAAATTTCGATTCGATGCCTCTAGACACAGAGACAACAATTATAAGTCAGACTATCTCAGTATAACATTTGTAGCGGATTTTTGCAAGTGTGAAAAACGCTTTATTTCAAATTTGTCAATACTTTTTCGATATCTGAGAAGACATCATTGATATCTTGATTACCTTCGATGTCATGAACCAAACCTTTGGCACGGTAGTGAGCAATGATTGGTTCCCCTTGAGCAATATTCACATCCAAACGACGTTTGACTGTCTCAGGCTTATCATCTTCACGTTGGTAGTAATCTTCTTCTTTATAGTCAACTGGTGGGTTAAAGACCTTGTGGAAAGTTTCTCCAGTTACGCGGTGGATGATACGACCACTCAAACGTTCCAAGAGGCTATCTGGATTCACTTCTATGTTGATAACACCTTCTAGTTCGATGCCAAGTTCAGCCAATGTTTTGTCCAAGGCATGAGCTTGTTCGATTGTACGTGGGTAACCATCCAACAAGAATCCTGTTTCTTTAATATCATCTTGTGAAAGACGTTCTTTTACGATTCCATTTGTAACTTCGTCAGGAACCAATTCACCCTTGTCAATGTATGACTTAGCAAGAACACCCATTTCAGTTTGATTTGCCATTGCAGCGCGGAACATATCACCTGTTGAGATATGTGCAACATGGAATTGTTCTACGATTTTTGCTGCTTGAGTTCCCTTACCTGCACCAGGTAAGCCCATAATCAAAAGATTCATGATTTGATCTCCTTATTTTATTTTTAAATAGAAGCAAAAAGTCTTTTCACCCCTATTTAAAAACAAAATAGAAGAGGGGAGACCAAACTCTCACAAATGTTAGAGTTAAACCTCCACTCCCTCAGTAATTACTGATTCAGTAATTACTTTTATTCTGTTCTGTCCATGAAACCAACATACTTACGTTTCAATAGGTAGCCTTCCAATTGTTTGATTCCTTCAATACCTGTAGAGATAATGATCAAAAGACTGGTTCCTCCAAAAGCAACTGCTTCTGAAAGTCCGAAAACATCTTTTGCTACGATCGGTAAAATAGAAATCACACCAAGGAAGAGAGAACCAACAGTTGCAAGACGACGAAGAAGTTTAGACATATATTCTTCTGTACCTTTACCAGGACGAACTCCGTGGATATAGGCACCGCTCTTTTGTAGATTCTCTGCCGCTTTTTCAGGATTAATCTGTACAAACGTATAGAAGAATGTAAAGAGAATAATCAATAAAGCATACATAGCAATACCAGTTGGTGAAGTTGTTGCCAGCATTTCTTGTGCTGTTCTTACCCAAGCCCAATCATGACCTGTAGCACTCAAAAACTGAAGAATAGCCGCAGGCGCTGCAGTAATCGAACTTGCAAAGATAACAGGGATAACTCCAGCAGGGTTTACCTTCAAAGGAAGGTAAGAGCTAGATGGAGCACCTTGTGCAACCTTAGTATATTGGATTGGAATTTTGTATTCTGCTTGTTGAACATAAGTTGTAAAATAAATGATCAACAATACAGTAATAATCAAAATGATTACGAAAATGATGGATGAGTTGATACGGCTACTTGGGACGTTCACAAAGTAGTCCACATAGATGCCCTGAATCATCTCTGGAATTGAGGCAACAATCCCGGCAAAGATAATCATAGAAACACCATTTCCGTATCCCTTATCTGTAATTTGCTCTCCCAACCAAGTCACAATCATACTACCAGCTGTTAAGATGATACCAATCATGATAAAGACTTGTGGAGTAAGAGCTGTTTTCAACAATTGAGCTCCAGCCAAAGTATTAAAACCAGCTGTAATCCCGATCGATTGCACAAAGGCTAGAACAAGAGCAATATAACGAGTAGCTTGATTTAATTTTCTTCGACCTACTTCCCCTTGTTTACCCCACTCTACAAATTTGGGTAAAATATCCATTTGCAAGAGTTGGACAACGATAGAGGCCGTAATGTAGGGGCTAACACCAAGAGCAAAAACTGAGAAGTTTTTCATGGCATTCCCTGACACCAAGCTCAACATGTTTAAGAAGGATAATCCACTTAAAGCATTCAAGCTATTGGCATTCACACCAGGAACTGTAATGCTAGTTCCGATACGAAAGACCAAAACGATAAAAATTGTGAATAAAATTTTTGATCGAACCTGCTTGACTTTAAGAGCTTCTCTTAATAATTTAAAAAACATAGGTCACCTCTCTTAGATGACTTCTACTGAACCACCTTTAGCAGTGATAGCTTCTTCAGCTGATTTAGAGAATTTAGCTGCTTTCACAGTCAATTTCTTAGTCAACTCACCGTTACCAAGAATTTTAATACCTGATTTTTCAGCTTTAACAATTCCTGCTTCGATAAGAACAACTGGAGTAACTTCAGCACCATCTTCAAAGACGTTCAATTGGTCAAGGTTCACAATTGCGTATTCTTTAGCGTTGATGTTAGTGAATCCACGTTTTGGAAGACGACGGAACAATGGAGTTTGTCCACCTTCAAAACCAAGGCGAACTCCGCCACCGCTACGAGCTTTTTGACCTTTTTGACCACGACCAGATGTTTTACCGTTACCTGATGAAGTACCACGACCAACGCGGTTACGTACTTTACGAGAACCTTCTGCAGGTTTCAATTCATGAAGTTTCATTTTTATTTTCTCCTCTTTTGTAAAATGCTAGCGCCGATAAGGGAGAAAAGGTTGTCTCCCCCATCAACTCGCCTATACGACGTCATCATAGATGACTATATCTAGTTTTAGGGGATGGTATAGTGCACATCCCCTAAAAATTCATTAGTTTACTTCTTCAACTGTTACCAAGTGAGATACTGCAGTGATCATACCACGGATAGCAGCGTTATCTTCTTTAATAACAGAGCTGTTCAATTTGCCAAGTCCAAGTGCTACAACAGTTTTACGTTGTGATGGAATGCGTCCGATTGGAGACTTAGTCAAAGTAATTTTAATTTGAGCCATTTTATCCCCTTTCTTATGCCAAATCAGAAACTGAAATACCACGAAGGGCAGCAACTTCTTCAGCGCGTTTCAATTGTTTCAAACCTTCAACAGTTGCACGAACAATGTTGATTGGAGTGTTAGAACCAAGTGATTTAGATGTAATATCTGCCACACCTGCCAATTCCACAACGGCACGAACTGCACCACCAGCGGCAACTCCAGAACCTTCTACAGCAGGTTTCAACAATACTTTAGCTCCACCGAATTCTGAAAGAACTTCGTGTGGGATTGTTGTTCCAACCATAGGAACTTCGATCAAGTTTTTCTTAGCATCATCTACTGCTTTACGGATTGCTTCTGGAACTTCTTGAGCTTTACCAGTACCAAATCCTACGCGACCGTTGTGGTCACCAACAACAACAAGAGCTGCGAAACGAAGACGACGTCCACCTTTAACAACTTTTGTAACACGGTTGACAGCAACTACGCGTTCTTCTAATTCAACTGCATTGTCTTTAAATGCCATTTTCTAGTGTCCTCCTATTAGAATTTCAATCCGTTTTCACGAGCTGCATCAGCCAAAGCTTTCACACGTCCGTGATATAGATATCCACCGCGGTCGAACACCACTTCTGAAATACCTTTAGCGTTTGCACGTTCTGCAACGAGTTTACCGACAGCAACGGCTTGTTCAGTTTTAGTTCCTTTTGAAACTTCTTTGTCAAGAGTTGAAGCACTTGCGAGCGTTACACCCGCTACGTCATCAATCACTTGAGCGTAGATGCCTGTATTAGAACGGAATACGTTCAAACGTGGGCGATCAGCAGTTCCAGAGAGTTTTCCGCGAACGCGACGGTGGCGTTTTTGGCGGAGTTTGTTTTTATCTGGTTTTGAAATCACAGTTTTCACCTCTTTAGTTTTAAATCGTGTGCTATGCACAAAGTTGGAAAATAGGTTGGTGGTTGAGACTCAACCACTCAACATTATTTACCTGTTTTACCTTCTTTACGGCGAACGAATTCACCAACGTAACGGATACCTTTACCTTTATATGGTTCTGGTGAACGAAGGCTACGTACGTAAGCAGCTGTTTGACCAACTACTTCTTTTGAAATTCCGCTAACAACGATTGTTGTTGGGTTTGGAAGTTCAAAAGTAATTCCTTCTGGAGCTTCAACTTCGTCTGGATGAGATTTACCAACAGCCAAAACAAGTTTAGATCCTTGAAGTTGTGCACGGTAACCAACCCCGCGCATTTCAAGTTCTTTCTTGAATCCTTCTGATACACCAACAACCATGTTGTTCAAAAGGGCACGAGTAGTTCCGTGGATAGTTTTCATTTCTTTTGAATCATTTGGACGGTGAAGAGTTACTTCAGTACCTTCCACACGGATTTCAATATCTTTTGAGAACTCACGAGTAAGTTCTCCTTTAGGTCCTTTTACAGTTACAACGTTGTCATTGTTAGTGATTTCTACACCAGCAGGCAACACGATAACTTTATTACCAATACGTGACATGTTTATTTTCTCCTGTTAAATTGTCAGGCCAGAACGGCCAGTTTTCACGGGGTTCAGATACTTATTTAGTTCAAGAGCTGAACTGAACACGCTCTAAGAACTGTGCAAAATAGATAAGTTGGCTTGTTTGTAAACAAACTTCTCCAACTTTCTAATTTTGCTTTGTTCTTTACGAGCTTTGTATCTTGATTTGAGTTCGAGCTAAGAATTTGGTGAAAAAGATAAGTTTGTCTTGAAGCATCGCTCCTGCTACAAACTTCCTATTTTCACTGCATTCTTTTAACGCTCTCACATCATCAATTACCAAACGTAAGCGATAACTTCTCCACCAACATTCTTTTGGCGTGCTTCTTTATCAGTAAGCAAACCTTCAGAAGTTGAAAGGATAGCAATTCCAAGTCCGTTAAGAACTTTTGGAAGGTCTTCACGTTTTTTGTAGACACGAAGTCCTGGTTTAGAAACACGTTTCAAGTTAGTGATAACTTTTTCACCGTTTGGTCCGTATTTAAGGAATACACGGATGATGCCTTGTTTGTCATCTTCGATGATTTCAACGTTTTTTACAAAACCTTCGCGTTTAAGGATTTCAGCAATCCCTTTTTTGATGTTTGATGCAGGTACTTCAAGTACTTCGTGTTTAGCTTGGTTAGCGTTACGAATACGAGTTAGGAAGTCTGCGATTGGGTCAGTCATAACCATTTTATTTTTCTCCTCTTACTAGTAGTTTGCAAGTTGCACTTGCTAGTTAATGATTGAGCTAGGCTCAGAATATATTTCTAGGTTTCAAGTCCTAAGTGAGTCTAGGCATCTGCTTGCAGGCATAACTTGAGTTAGGCAAAAGCAGATAACGACGAATCACGACGGGATTGAAAGCTAGAATTACCAAGATGCTTTTGTTACACCAGGAATTTGTCCTTTGTAAGCTAATTCACGGAAGCAAACACGGCAAAGTTTAAATTTGCGGTAAACTGAATGTGGACGACCACATTTTTCACAACGAGTATAAGCTTGAGTAGAGAACTTCGCTGGACGTTTGTTCTTAGCAATCATTGATTTTTTAGCCATTAGATTTACCTCCTATATTATTTTGCAAAAGGCATTCCAAGGCCTGTAAGCAATGCACGTGACTCTTCGTCAGTGTTAGCAGTTGTTACGATAACGATGTCAAGACCACGAGTTTTGTCAACGTCATCGAAGTTGATTTCTGGGAAAATCAATTGTTCTTTCACACCAAGTGTGTAGTTTCCGCGTCCATCAAATGATTTTGTTGGAACACCGTGGAAGTCACGTACACGTGGAAGTGAAACTGAAACCAATTTATCCAAGAATTCGTACATACGTTCACCACGAAGGGTAACTTTTGCACCGATCGCAACACCTTCACGAAGACGGAAGCCGGCGATTGATTTTTTAGCTTTAGTGATAAGTGGTTTTTGACCTGAGATAAGTGCCAATTCTTCAGCAGCTTTTTCAAGGCTTTTAGCGTTTGATACAGCTTCACCAACACCCATGTTCAAAACGATCTTATCTACTTTAGGCACAGCCATCACTGATGAGTAGTTGAATTGTTCTGTCAAAGCAGGAACTACTTCATTAAGATATTTTTCTTTTAAACGATTTGCCATTATACTTCTCCTTTCCTTCGTGATTAATCAAGCACTTCGCCTGATTTTTTGTTGTAGCGAACTTTTTTACCGTCTACAAATTTGTAACCAACACGACCAGCTACACCATTTTTGTCCAAAACTTGAACGTTTGATACGTGGATAGCTGCTTCTTTCTCGATGATACCACCTTGAGGAAGTTCGTTAGTTGGACGTTGGTGTTTCTTAACGATGTTAACACCTTCAACGATAACTTTGTTTACTTTTGGAAGGGCAGTAAGGACAACAGCTTCTGTTCCCTTATCTTTACCAGCGATTACGCGAACTTTGTCGCCTTTTTTTACAAACATTAGGTTTCTCCTTGATTTTTCTTACGCCCATAAGGGCACCCTGGAGGTAAATCCAGGGGACTAGTTTGTTTCTAAAAATTAAAGTACTTCTGGAGCAAGTGACACGATCTTCATGAAGCCACCTTCACGCAATTCACGTGCAACTGGGCCAAAGATACGTGTTCCGCGAGGAGTTTTGTCTTCACGGATGATAACTGCTGCGTTTTCGTCAAATTTGATGTATGAACCATCAGCACGACGAGCACCTGATTTAGTACGAACGATAACTGCTTTAACAACGTCACCTTTTTTAACCGCACCACCAGGAGTAGCTTGTTTTACAGATGCCACGATAACATCACCGATGTTTGCAAATTTACGTCCTGAACCACCAAGAACTTTGATAGTCAAGATTTCGCGAGCACCGCTGTTGTCTGCGACTTTCAAACGAGTTTCTGTTTGAATCATTTCAGTTTTCTCCTTTCAGGTTTGATTAGATGATGACCGCTTCTTCAACAACTTCTACAAGACGGAAACGTTTTGTAGCTGAAAGCGGGCGAGTTTCCATGATACGTACGATATCGCCTTCTTTGGCAACATTGTTTTCATCATGAGCTTTGTATTTTTTAGAGTAGTTAATACGTTTACCATAGACTGGGTGGTTACGTTTTGTTTCAACTACAACTGTGATTGTCTTGTCCATTTTGTCAGATACAACACGTCCAACAAGAACTTTACGATTATTGCGTTCCATTGAAATTTCTCCTTCCCTAGTCTATTATTTCGCTTCAGATTGAACTGTTTTGATACGA
>NZ_KV794214.1:230380-277935 GCF_001808665.1 Streptococcus sp. HMSC070B10
CGATTTGTTTTTTAACTTCTTTCAAGCGAGCTGTTTGTTCCAATTGACCAGTAGCAGCTTGGAAACGAAGTTCAAACAATTCTTTTTTCAATTCGTTTTCGCGCTTCGCGAGTTCTTCTTGAGAAAGACCACGAAGTTCTTTAACAAATTCTTTTACTTCATTAAGTTTCATGCCTTCTCCTTATTCTGCTTCACGTTTTACGAATTTACATTTAACTGGCAATTTGTGGCTAGCAAGACGAAGCGCTTCGCGAGCGATCTCTTCAGATACACCAGCGATTTCGAACATCACTTTACCACGTTTAACTGGTGCTACCCAACCTTCAGGTGCCCCTTTACCAGATCCCATACGCACACCGATAGCTTTAGCAGTGTATGATTTGTGTGGGAAGATTTTAATCCAAACTTTACCACCACGTTTCATGTAACGAGTCATGGCGATACGAGCAGCTTCGATTTGGCGGTTAGTGATCCAGTGGCTAGTTGTAGCTTGAAGACCGTATTCACCGAATGCTACTTCTTTTCCACCTTTTGCTTCACCGCGCATTTTTCCACGGAATTCACGACGGTGTTTAACACGTTTAGGTACTAACATTGGTTATTTACCTCCTTTAGTGTTTTTGCGAGCTGGAAGAACTTCACCACGGTAGATCCATACTTTAACACCAAGTTTACCGTATGTAGTATCTGCTTCTTCCCAAGCGTAATCGATATCTGCACGAAGTGTGTGAAGTGGAACAGTTCCTTCAGAGTATCCTTCAGCACGGGCGATATCTGCACCGTTCAAACGACCTGATACTTGAGTTTTGATTCCTTTAGCTCCAGCACGCATTGCACGTTGGATTGCTTGTTTTTGTGCACGACGGAAAGCAACACGTTGCTCCAATTGACGAGCAATTCCTTCACCTACAAGGTGAGCATCCAAATCAGGTTGTTTGATTTCGATGATGTTGATGTGTACTTGTTTTCCAGTCAATTTGTTAAGTTTCGCACGGAGTGCATCAACGTTAGCACCACCTTTACCGATAACCATACCTGGTTTAGCAGTGTGAAGTGAAACGTTAACTTTGTTTACTGCGCGTTCGATTTCGATAGTTGAAACTGCTGCGTCAGCAAGTTCTTTTTGAACGAATTTACGGATTGCAAGATCTTCATGAAGGTAATCCGCGTATTCTTTTTCAGCATACCATTTGGCATCCCAATCACGGATGATGCCGACACGCATACCAATTGGATGTACTTTTTGACCCACGATTTTACCTCCTTATTTTTCTGCAACAGCTACAGTGATGTGAGCTGTACGTTTGTTGATTGGTGAAGCTGAACCTTTCGCACGTGGACGGAAACGTTTCATAGTTGGTCCTTCGTTTGCGAATGCTTCAGATACTACCAAGTTAGCTTTATCCAAACCAAAGTTGTTTTCAGCGTTAGCTACAGCTGAGTTCAAAACTTTCAAGATGATTTCAGCAGCTTTGTTTGGAGTGAATGTCAAGATTGCGATTGCATCGGCTACGCTTTTACCACGGATGTTATCAAGAACAAGACGTGATTTACGAGGTGAAACACGTACTGTACGAGCCATTGCTTTAGCTGAAGTAATTTCTGCCATTTATGTTCTCCTTATTTTCTACGTGTTTTCTTGTCGTCTGCAGCGTGACCTTTGTAAGTACGAGTTGGTGCAAATTCACCAAGTTTGTGACCTACCATGTCTTCTTGGATGTAAACAGGTACGTGTTTACGTCCGTCATAAACTGCGATAGTGTAACCAATGAAACTTGGGAAGATCGTTGAACGACGTGACCAAGTTTTAATAACTTTTTTCTTTTCGTCGTTAGCTTGAGCTTCAACTTTTTTCATCAAATGCTCATCGACGAAAGGTCCTTTTTTAAGACTGCGTCCCATTTTTATATTTTCTCCTTTAAATGTTGTACCACAGCGGCTTGCGCTCACAAGCAGCGCTACCGAGCTGGCGGATTTACTAGTTGCTTAAGCGACTAGTTTAATATTATTTCTCGTTGCGACGACGAACGATAAGTTTGTCAGATTTCGCTTTCTTGTTACGAGTTTTAAGACCAAGAGCAGGTTTGCCCCATGGAGTAGATGGTGCTTTACGACCAACTGGTGCTTTACCTTCACCACCACCGTGTGGGTGATCGTTAGGGTTCATTACAGAACCACGAACTGTTGGGCGGATACCTTTCCAACGGCTACGTCCTGCTTTACCAAGGTTTACAAGTCCATGTTGTTCGTTTCCGACAACACCAACTGTAGCACGACAAGTTCCAAGAATCATACGAACTTCACCTGATTGAAGACGAACAAGAACGTATTTACCTTCAGAACCCAATACTTGAGCAGATGCTCCAGCAGCACGTACCAATTCACCACCACGACCTGGTTTCAACTCGATGTTGTGGATCAAAGTACCAACTGGAATGTTAGCAAGTGGAAGAGCGTTTCCGACTTTGATATCTGCTTCTGGACCTGAAACGATACGTTGACCAACTTCAAGACCTTTTGGAGCGATGATGTACGCTTTCACACCGTCAGTGTAGTGTACAAGAGCGATGTTTGCAGAACGGTTTGGATCGTACTCAATTGTTTTAACAACTGCTTCAACGTTGTCTTTGTTACGTTTGAAGTCAACCAAACGGTAGAAACGTTTGTGTCCACCACCTTGGTGACGAACTGTGATACGACCGTTGTTGTTACGACCAGCCTTGCTCTTCAATGCAACAAGCAATGATTTTTCAGGAGTGCTTGTTGTGATTTCAGCGAAATCCAAAGAAGTCATATTACGGCGACCGTTTGTTGTTGGTTTATAAACACGAATTCCCACGATATTTCCTCCTTAGATTATTCAGCTTCAGCAGCAAACAACTCGATTGCTTTTGAATCAGCTGTAAGTGTGATGATAGCTTTTTTAGTTTTGTTAGTAAAACCAGTGTAACGTCCAACACGTTTAGCTTTTGGTTTTACGTTGATTGTGTTAACATTTGCAACTTTAACACCTTCGAAAGCAGCTTCAACAGCTTGCTTAATCAAAAGTTTGTGTGCACGAGTGTCAACTTCAAATACATATTTTCCTGCTTCAAGTTGAGCCATTGAGCTTTCAGTGATTACAGGTTTTTTGATAACATCATACAAATTCATTATGCAAGAACCTCCTCGATTTTAGAGATAGCTGCTTGAGTAACAAGAAGTTTGTCACTATTTGCGATGTCAAGAACACTTGCAGTTGTAGCAGTCGCAACTTTCACGTTTGGAAGGTTACGAGCTGAGAGAGCTGCGAATTCGTTTCCTTCTTCAAGAATAACAAGGACTTTAGAATCGATGCTCAAAGCTGCAAGAACTTTTGCAAATTCAGCAGTTTTTGGAGCTGTAAATTCAAGAGAATCAACGGCTACAAATTTATTTTCAGCAACTTTTTCTGAGTAAACAGATTTAAGCGCAAGGCGACGAACTTTTTGAGGAAGTTTGTACGCATAGCTACGTGGAGTTGGTCCGAAGACGATTCCACCACCACGCCATTGTGGAGAGCGGATAGAACCTTGACGAGCACGTCCAGTTCCTTTTTGACGCCATGGTTTGCGTCCGCCACCTGAAACAGCTGAGCGGTTTTTAACTGCGTGAGTTCCTTGACGAAGGCTAGCACGTTGGCTGATGATCACATCAAACACAACAGATTCATTTGGTTCGATACCAAAGATTGCATCGTTAAGAACAACTTCGCCCGCTTGTTTACCAGTTTGGTCGAATAATGTTACATTTGCCATTTTGACTGTATTCCCCTTTCCTTATTATTTACCAGCTTTAACTGCTGATTTGATAGTGATAAGAGATTTCTTAGCACCTGGTACGTTACCTTTGATAAGGATAACGTTCTTTTCTGGAACAACTTGTACAACTTCAAGGTTTTGAATTGTTACACGGTCGCCACCCATACGTCCTGCAAGGTTTTTACCTTTGAATACGCGGTTAGGTGCAACAGGTCCCATAGAACCTGGACGACGGTGGTAACGAGAACCGTGAGCCATTGGTCCACGTGATTGTCCGTGGCGCTTGATAACACCTTGGAAACCTTTACCTTTAGAAGTACCAGTTACGTCAACAACATCTCCAGCTGCGAATGTTTCAACTGTGATTTCAGCACCAACTTCCAAGCCTTCAACGTTTTTGAATTCACGAATGAAGCGCTTAGGAGCCGTGTTAGCTTTCGCTACATGTCCTTTAGCAGGTTTGTTGCTCAATACTTCGCGTTTGTCATCGAAACCAACTTGGATAGCGTTGTATCCGTCTGTTTCAACAGTTTTAACTTGAAGAACAACGTTTGGAGCTGCTTCAATAACTGTTACAGGGATCAATTCGCCAGCTTCAGTGAAGATTTGAGTCATTCCCACTTTTTTCCCTAAGATTCCTTTTGTCATGAGAAAATAGTTCCTTTTCTATATTTTTTATTCAAAAAGTTTTTAACGAGCGTTTTTTATGCTCAAGGTATCAAGCTTTAGATTAAAGTTTGATTTCTACGTTTACACCACTTGGAAGATCCAATTTCATCAACGCATCAACTGTTTTTTGAGTTGGGTTAACGATATCAATCAAACGTTTGTGTGTACGCATTTCAAATTGTTCGCGAGAGTCTTTGTATTTGTGAGTCGCACGAATGATTGTGTAGAGGCTACGTTCAGTTGGAAGTGGGATTGGACCCGCAACTTGTGCACCTGTACGAGTAGCTGATTCTACGATTTTTGCAGCCGCTGTGTCAAGCGTACGGTGTTCGTAAGCTTTCAAACGGATACGGATTTTTTTGTTTGCCATCTTTTTCTCCTTTTCGTCTATTTAAGATAATAGGCTAGCTCCACAAGAAAACCGACGCGGTGTTGCGTGGCAATGCAACCGAGCGTGTCGCAACCTCTTGCATCAAAGCTAAGGCTGTAATTTACAGCACCATAATAGAATAACACAAAGCCCCTGCGATTGCAAGGGATTTGTTGCTGTTTTTTTGTTTTTTTACAATGAAACTGTTTTCTTTTTTTATAGGTCATTTATTTAACTATTTTTATAGAAGAAAGTTAATCTCTCTTCACCTGTTCATAGCTTTCTTTTCCGTCATTAAGCTTGTCCCAAATCACTACTTGCCCACTTTTGAGGGATTTTTGCACATCGATAATTCGTTGATTGGAAGAACCTCGAAACTGGAGCATGAGATTTCTCTTAGTTCGATCGTATCGTCCATCGACAAGAATGTCAATCAATGATAAGAGTTCCAGTTTATCTGGAGTTTCCAACATCATTTCTTCCCATGTATAGCCCGTCCAGGACCAGATATCTTTATATGGCAATTCCTTCCGAATGCGCTTAACAAGTGGCAAAAGAATACCCGTATTGAGAAAGGGCTCCCCTCCCAGCAAGGTCAAGCCTTGAACATAAGGTTGAGCGAGATCAGCCATGATCTGTTCTTCTAATTCTGCTGTATAGGGAATGCCAGCATTGAAGGACCAGGTCGCTACATTATAACACCCCTCGCAGTGAAACATGCAACCTGATACATAGAGGGAGTTACGCACACCCTCTCCATCTACAAAGTTGAAGGCCTTGTAATCAATAATCCGCCCTTGACTGAGTTCTTCGCTTTTCCATTCTTGTGGTTTTGGATTATTCATTCGCTACCTCTATCCAATAACGCTCGACTCCATTACGAACATCTTCAAGAATCCCTCCATTTGCTAGAATGACTGCTCTGCTAGCAGGATTATTCACGCTACAGGTCACAAGAGCTTTCTTGATGTTCTTTTCCTTAGCAACTTGTTGACCTTGACGGAGGGACTCTTTAGCATAGCCCTTCCCTCTTTCAGACGGGCGAATAGAATAACCTATATTCCCCGCATAATTTAGCAGTCCCTCATTCAGTCTCAATCGCAGATTCAAAAATCCTAGAGCACGACCTGATTCACCAAACAATACGAACTGTATCGATGGAACCCGATTTTCAGGCAGTCCTATTCCCATTTCTTTATTACGGTTACCTTCTAGCCACTCCTCGTAAGAAAAATCCTCAACATCCCAAAATCCTCCATCATGGGCTGATTGGGTCTGCTCAAACTCTGCCATCATGTCTAAAACAGCTTCTCTATCTACTATTGTCGGTCTACGTAGTTCCATCCTTACCTCCCACTAAGAGAAAAGCGAGAGCTGACTCTCACTTTTATTTTTTCTTATTCTTGTTTAAAAATTGTTCTCTGAGGTTGAGCAAACGTTCTTTCTTACCAGCTCCACCTTTAGAGTGTTTCTCATGATAACGGGTCACTTGTGCACGCCCCTTATCGTCTAATTGATATTTTCCCATTTCATTTCTTTCTAATTTGTTAATTGATGTCCAGCTATTTTAATCGTTGAGCCATTCATGTGTTTAACACGCGCAGCGATTTCCTTGTGACGGCCGTTGACCATAGGTCTCGCTTGAGGATTACCGAGGTAGCCACAAGTTCGTTTGACCACGTCTACTGTTTTAGGGTCGCTATTGCCACAGTTGGGACAAGCAAATCCTCTCTCAGTTGGTTCAAAATCCCCTTCAAAGTCGCACTTGTAGCAACGATCAATCGGAGTATTGGTCCCTAGATAGCCGACACGGTCATAGGCATAGTCCCAAACAGCTTCCAAGGCTTTAGGATTTTGTTGAAGAACTGGATACTCACAATAATGGATGAAACCACCTGACGCACCTGCTTCTGGGTAAACTTTCTCAAAGTCTAATTTTTCAAACGGTGTTGGATTTTTACGAACATCGTAGTGGAAAGAGTTGGTGTAGTATTCCTTGTCCGTGATGTCCGGAATAGAGCCGAACTTCTCTGTATCCAAGCGACAGAAGCGGTCTGTCAGACTTTCAGACGGTGTGGAGTAGATAGAGAAATGGTAACCATATTGGTCAGACCACTCTTCCACACGACGTTTCATATCACGAATAATATCCAGTGTGAATTCCTTGGCTTCAGGATTACTTTCCCAGCTGTTTCCAAAGAAGACAGTCGCAACTTCGTACAAACCGATGTAGCCCAGCGAAACTGTCGCACGGCGATTCTTAAAGAGTTGGTCAACACTTTCTTCTTTTCCGAGACGGCGACCGAAGGCTCCGTACTGATAGAGGATAGGGGCATTCGCTGGTGTTGCTTCCTTGGTCCGTTCAACACGGTAAACCAGAGCATCTTCTGCGATATTCATACGCTCGTTGAAGATTTCCCAAAACTTATTCAGATCCCCTTCGGACTCGAGAGCGATACGAGGCAGATTGACTGTCACAACACCTAGATTCATACGACCTGAATTGACCTCAACACCATTTTCATCTTTCCAGCCTTGAAGGAAAGAACGGCATCCCATAGGAACCTTGAAAGAACCTGTCAACTCAATAATCTTATCGTAGGACAAGACATCTGGGTACATCCGCTTGGTTGCACACTCGAGGGCCAACTGTTTGATGTCGTAGTTAGGTGAACCTTCCTCTAAGTTGAGTCCTCTTTTCAGCGTAAAGATGAGTTTAGGAAAGATGGCCGTACGGTGTTCTGAACCAAGACCCTTGATTCGGATGGTCAAGATAGCTTTTTGAATTTCTCGTTCAAAACGACTTGTCCCTAGACCAAAACCTAGCGAAGTAAAAGGTGTTTGACCATTTGAAGTGAAGAGGGTGTTGATTTCATACTCAAGAGATTGCATGGCATCATAGATGTCCTTTTGCGTTTTCTTCCAAGCGTAATCTTCCCGTTTGTCAGGTAAGACCCACTCTTCCGCATCTTTGAGGTGTTTTTGGTAATTCTTCTCTGCGTACGGCGCCAAAACTTCATCGATACGGTCAGCTGAACAACCCCCGTACTGGCTAGAAGCAACGTTGGCAATGATTTGGGAAATCTGAGCTGTTGCAGTCTGAATAGACTTGGGACTCTCTACCTCCGCATTTCCAATCTTAAAACCATTTTCCAACATACCTCTAAAATCAATCAAACAGCAGTTGGTCATAGGGGTATAGGGGCTGTAGTCCAAATCATGATAGTGAATATCCCCCTTTTGGTGGGCGTTGGCTACGTGCTTAGGAAGCATTTGCAGTCCGATTGATTTTCCAACAATGCCTGCTGTCAAATCACGTTGGGTGTTAAAGACATCGCTGTCTTTATTGGCATTTTCATTAACAACCGCCTGGTCTTTGTTGAGAAGTTTATGGATACTAAAGTTGATATCTGTCGCTTTTGAGCGTTCAAAATCCCTCTGTGTCCGATAAGTAATATACTCCTCAGCCAGGGCATATTCTTTGGCTTCAAGGAGTTCATGTTCTACGATATTTTGAATTTCGTAAATCTTAACCCCCTGTGGAAAGCGACTATGAATTTCAGTGACAATTCGCTCAGTCAGAGTATTTAGGCGTTTTTCAACCAAGGGGGTCACATCCATAACCTTGTCTGCCGCCTTGTGGAGAGCCTTGTCAATCTTGTCCACATCAAATACAACACGTCTCCCATCTCGTTTTTCCACGAAGAGGGTTGGTAAGGTTGTAATTTTTTCTTCTAGTGCAATCATATGCATGCTCTTTTCTAAAATGTGATATCTAAAAAGTATTATATCACTTAAAAAATAAAAATCAATATCTTGTGGTAAAAATCCTAAAATTTTTAAAAATCCACAAGATATTGATTTTTTATTTAATTTTATAGACTTTAAACTCTGAATAATCAGTCTTTACTTGTTGGTAATTTTCTTTCAAGAGTGTTTCCGCCTCTGACCAGAGCGCCACCTTGTCGTTCACCACAATCAACTTAGGTTGATTTTCTTTCAAATCATTGATCAAACTAGTTTTATTCTCTTCTGTATTCGTGTAGAGAAGAGGTGATGGGAACATGGATCCCGCCAAACGCTGGCTTTCCTTATACATCTGAACATGGGAATCCCAGATATAGATTTGGTCTCCCTCGCTCGTCTCTTGTTTGATTCTATCTACTACTTGATGTTGTTCACTATATGAAGCTGGATGCAAGACAAAACGAGCTACAAAAGGAACTGCAATTAGATAAACCACTACTAGAATCGGTAAGTAGAGATTTCCCCTCATAAATTTTTTCCATAAAGTTGGAACTCCTTCTCTTCTCCGACAACGAGCTCCTCTAGCTGAATGTTTCCCACGAATACTGGTCATCAACAGAAGGAGTAAAAATGGAAGGATTAGAATCAAACGCGAACCATGAAGAGGTTCTTGAGAAAAAATCAGTAAGACTAGTGCAAATAAGAAAACAAAGCTAGCTGGTACTGAAATAACATACAATTTTGATGCCTTCGATTGGAACAAGCCTAGAAAAACAAGAACGAGAGCACCTAAGCCAAAGGTCAACAAACCATAGAATAAAAGATGATCTATTAGTTGAGGATTGGTAAAAATCTGAAGGGAATCAATCGGATATAAAAGACTTCCTAGAGCTTCTCCAAAACCTCCTGAAACAAGGACATAGTAGCCCACTGGATAAAATATGAGAGAAAAGCCAAGTGAGACTGCAAAAAACTGATAAATTCCATGTATAAAGCGCCCATGTCCAACATTAAAGACCAATAAACCTACAGTTATCGCTACAATAAATAGAAGACTAGTTAGGGGTTCTATGAAAAATGATAGGGCTAAGAAAATACCCAAACGTAGAAATCCCTTGTCATGGTTAGGATTTGATAGATAACGCGCTACTAAAGAAAATCCTGCAAACAGAAATGGCAAAGCTAAAATAGTAGCATAACCTCCTCCAAAACCAAGACCAGACACCAAGATATAAAATATGGTTAGGAGTTGCTTGGCTTGTTCCCTTTGTCCCGTCAAATACTCTGTCGAAGAAAAGAGGAAATAACCTCCTCCTAAGAGAGCCAACCATGCTACCAAGGCAAAAAGAATGCCTCCCTGAGTGATGTAAAGTAGTAAGTAATAAAGAAGACCTTGACCAGCATAATAGCTACTGTAGAGCTGTCCTCCCTGATGTAAAGCCCACCCTATATACAAATCCTGAGCCTGAGAAGGACTTACCATATCTAAAAGTAAAGGTATCACCACAGAAAAAACCGTTGCAATCGTACTTCCAATGATGAGTCTAAAAAACGGAAAAGCTACCTGTTCTTCTTTTTCTACATGAGATTCAAGCTTCCTATCCAGTCTATTTTCAATTTCATTCCTCTGTATCGTTTCGGATACTTCTTCGATTCTGCCATATACAGCCATATCGTTTCTCCTATTCAATTTATCTGTCTTAGTATATCAAAAAGACCTAAAATTGTCAGCTTGCGATGGCTGTTTGAGTGATTTTTTGCATAGTTTCACAAAGGTTTCAATTTCCCGAAATCGGTGTAAATGTGTCTGTTTAAATGTCGTGATATAGTTTAATTCTTTCTGAGTCAGCATCTTCCCTCCTACATCTTCTTATTCGTAAAAGGCAAGAAAAAGAGGACTGGTTTGTGTCCTCAGTCCTAGATTTCTTATAAGATAGGGGCGAATAACTGGGCAATTTCCTTAATCAATTTCTGATACCAGCTATTTTTTATCGTATGAGGGAAAATTTCTTGCGATACCGAAAAAATCTCCTGGAAGTCTTTCTGAATCTCAGTAATTGATTCTGTTTTATATAGCAAGACTGCATTTTCATAGTGGTGAAGCAAACTTCTATAATCTAAGTTAATGGTTCCAACTGCAGCAAAGTCCTTATCCACTAGGATTTGTTTACTATGTATAAATCCTGGACTATACTCAAAAATCCTTACTCCTGCTGACAACAAATCCGGATAGGCCCCTCTTGTAATGAGTTGGATCAATTTTTTATCTGGAATGAAAGGGGTCACAATGCGGACATCAACACCCCTCATGGCCGCATTTTTAATACTCTCCGTCAAATCATAGTCAATAATCAAATAGGGCGTTGTGATATAGACTGAATCAGTAGCCTGATTAATCAAACTTTGATAGACTTTTTTCCCTACCTGAGCACGGAAGATGGGCTTGGGTCCACTACCGTAAGGAATGCAGAGCCCTTGGCCAGAACAAGGCTGATTTTCCAAGTGATACTGGTCAAAATCGCTGATTTCCCCACGATTGATGTACCAAGTCATCAAAAAGAGACGGGTTAGAGCCTTAACACCAGGGCCATCTATGCGAATCCCACTGTCCTTCCAGTAGCCAAAGCGTTCTACATGATTGATGTACTCATCGGCTAAGTTAATGCCTCCTGTATAGGCTACCTGACCATCTATGACAAGGATTTTACGATGGTCCCTATTGTTGTAAGCCACTGTCAAACGAGGAATCACCTTGTTAAATTTATGGGCTTCAATTCCTCGACTACGAAGCTGAATAGTGTAGTCTCCAGGCAAAGTAGCCATACAGCCGATATCATCATAGAGCATCTTGACCTCTACACCTTGAGCTGCCTTTTGTTCTAGTATGTCTAGTATGCTATTCCACATCAGACCTTCTTCGACAATATAGTACTCTAGAAAGATAAACTTTTCAGCTTTCTTGAGGTCTTCCAACATATGTTGCCACATGCTTTCACCTGAAGAAAAAAATTGTGAATCGGTTCGATCATATACATCGGCATTGCTATCCATACTTAGCAAAGATTTGATAACTCCGTAAGCCGCCTTATCATCTTCCTTCAATTTCTGGCGGAGAGTTTTACTGTTATCCTCCCGAAAATGCATAGAACCAAGTCTATCCAACTGCTTGATTTCTTTTTTGGACAATCGCCTTTCACCAAACATCAGATAGAGCAGGGGGCCAATAACAGGAACAAATGTCACCACTAACCACATTACCTTGCTTTCAGGTGCCGTGGAACGATTGACAATTGCGACAATAGTCGCCATACTCATAAAGATTAAGAGAATGACCCATAGAATAGGAGCCATGCGCCCTAAATAAAGAAAGAGACCAAAAACAAGACAAAGTTCAAGTAGCATAATCGAAAGACTAAAGCCATACTTGGACATCAATAATTGAAGTTTTCTATATTTCATACATCCCCTTTCTTTTAACCTTCCCCCTAACCACCTAGTTAATAGATGTTTCCACTAGTATACATCAGTTCATAGCTAGATGGCAACAATTTACTCTTGCTAAAGTTTCAACCATTATGCTCTCATATGCGTATTACAGTTTGAGAGCCAACATATTGACCGTCATACCAGCTGCAGTTCCCATAAGATAAATGACATCTCCCTCCTTGACCAGCCCTTGTTCTAATGAATAAGCCAAGCCAAACGGTACAGATACTGACACCATATTTCCATAATCAGTGACAAGATTGAGATATTGTTCCTCCGCAACACCTAGTTTTTCCATAACTAAAGGAAGGGCACGACTTGCTTGATGGGGAATAATATAGTCCACATCTGACAATGCTAGCTGCGTTTTTTCTTGAAACTCTTCAAACATGACTGGAATTTTACGAGCAGATAAGAGGAGAATTTTCTTACCTTTCATATCAAACATATAGTTGGTCTTAGTCGCTTCAGAGTACTCTTTTGGTTGAAAAGAAGTCAGACCTCCACGAATCTCCGTATCGTGTGCTCCTTCTGACCAAGTACGTTGGAGACTAGCAATGACCCCTTTTTCCTGATGGCTTTTTTGGAAAATAAAGGCTGCCGCCCCATCACTAAAGAGTTCAAAACTTTCTTTTTGCTTAGGATTGAGCCCTAAACTACCAACCTCACTAGACACAATTAAGACACGATTGTATTCGCCTGCCTCGATCAAGTGGGACATAGTCGATAGAGCAGAAATAAAGCTAGTACAGGTCGTATTGATATCCATAGCTGGGATTGAGAGTCCTTTTGCCACGCGCTCATGAATCAAGGCAGCCGTACAAGGAATAGGCTGAACACCAACTGCACTAGCTGATACAAGGCAATCGATATCTTTAATATCTAAGTTTGCATATTCGAGTGCTCTCTGAATTGCTACCTCTGCTAAATCTAACTGCGTTTCTTCATTTTCAACTACACGATAACGCGTCTGGTCTTTGAATTGGACGGTATGCTTTGGAAGGCAAACACCATATCCTGCAATTTCTATATGTCTTTTTACTTCTGTCATTGTCTTTTATCCTTTCATAAACGTTGGATTCGTTTGAGTTTATGGCTAGTATCCCAGTGATAATCTGAAAATTGAATTTCGGGAACTATAAACTGCTTTTGCTGGGCCAGGAGTTGAAACTGTACTAAAATAGCTGTCTCCATGCTCTCATCTCGTTGGTTTAGACAAACTTCCACTAACTTCTCAGAATATTGTTTGACTTGGTAATCTCCTATATTCTCCACAAAGAGGATGCAACGTCTGATAAAGTCTGGATAGATGGTCACCTGTCCCCCATCCAGTCCATCGAAATAGAAGATGTCGTCAGAGCGTCCTTCGACCTTGTCAATTCGTGTATAGCAGGAGCCACACGGACAAGTCTTCGGATTTTCAACCAAGATATCATTGAGCTGGTAGCGATAAACAGGCTGACTACTTCGTTTAAAGTCCGTAATCACTGGATAAAAACGGCGGTCATCCAGATACTGCTTTTCCACAAGTATAATGTCTTCGTTGAGATGCAGATTTCCAGCTGAGCAAGTGCAAGCTAGGAAACCTTCGGTTGCCTGATAAACTTGGTCAATAATGGATAGAGAAAAGGCTTCTGCGATGAGTTCCCTATCATTATCTTCCAAGATTTCTGCCACCGAAACGATTTTTTGTGGGTGGATAGCTAACTCTCCAGCCTTGAGACGCTTGCTCAATTCAATCAACATAGAGGCTGGTGCCACAACAATCGTCGGCTGGTAGGTATTCAGCCGCTCAATATGGACATCTGTAGGTTTAAAAATATCAAAATACTCCAAACGAATAAGTGCCGTATTGATGGTCTGATAGAGTTCATTATCAGCTCTCAGGAAAAAGGCGATTCGGTGTCCAAAAAGCTGGCCCTTGGGTAACATCTTAGCTAAGATAGCTGCTGCCCACATACTTCGCTCTTTCTCCGTTGTGATAAAAAGCCCCCGATGTCCAGATGTCCCTGAAGACAGTCCGACTGCCACATCGCCTTTGAGTTCAGTGAAATCACGAGTCTTTTCACTTTCAATAGCCAAGGCCAAGGCTTCATCCCGATCTACTCCTTGGGTGTTGAGCTCGTTGAAATGCTCCATCATAAAAGCCTTGTCCATATGGTCAAAGTCACTAGGAATCCCATTTTTAAAGTAGGGCGACTCTCGCTTTAAAAAGTTCATATAGTTAGCTAATTGCTTTTTCTGATAGTTCTCTACAGCTTCTCGAGATTTGAAGTTATGAAGCCAGCGAGTTTGGATAAAGGTTTTAAGAAAGGTTCCTTTTTTCATATATGATACGTTCTATCCTTTCTACAGGGTCATGGCTAACAACTACTTCAATACCATCTCTCAAGACCTCCTCCAAAAACTCTGTCCCCTTGATATAGTCTGCCTTATTGTCCTGAACCAAGGAAGGAATCAGGAGCATCTGCTTGGTGTAAGGCAAAAGGTCAATTCCCCAACAGAGATCTGCTGCGATGAGGAGATTAAAGTCTGGAAGGTACAGACAAGCTTGCCCCCTTGCATGCCCATCAACAGAAGCTACTAGAATACTTCCATCTCCAAAAAGGTCACTAGTCGGACGATAGGGAAAGGTTGAATCTTGCTGGTCAGCTCTAATAATGGTTAGATTTTTTTCAAAAGAAGCTGGCAAAAATTCCTTGAAAATCAAGTCTTTCAGTGTCGGTTTCTTGTAAACATCATACACTTCCTGAGTCAAGATAAAAGTTGCATGAGGGAAGAAGCTAGCCCCTCCCAAATGATCTGGATGCAGGTGAGATAGGATGATATAATTAATTTCTTCTGGTTTAATTCCCTTAGCTTTCAGCAAATATGAAATCTGGTCCTTCTCCGCCATTTGAACAGGTGTTCCCAAACGATAGAAACCATAACGAATCTGAGTCTTAATATCGTAATGGTAGCCCGTATCATAGAGGAGGTATCCCTTCTCCCTATGTTTGATAAGAAAAACCCCGGCTGGAAAGGTCATCTTTTTATTCTTGATTCCCTTAAATAGCAAACCTGTATAACTCGTGCAATATCCTGCTGGGAAATAATCAATGCTTTCTATAATCTTTGACATACTGTTCAATCCCTTCCGAAATACTGATTTGAGGGCGATAGCCCAAGTCTCGCTCCGCCTTGCTGATGTCCAGCGTCTGGCTATACCTCAGCAAGTAATAGGTATAGCGTGTTAGAGCCGGCTCACCTTTAAGTTTCAAGATATTATACAGAAACTCTAAACTACTTGCAATAACTGAAAGAAGAGGAGCCGGCACTTTTCTGTATGTTATCGAATAGCCAAGCCCTCTCAAGGTTTCTTCTATCAGATCCTTAAAGGCTCTTGGTTCCCCGTTGGTAATATTATAGACTTCGCCACTAGCTTGAGGAGCCTCTAGAGCCAAGCGAATGGCCAGAGCAACATTTTCCACACAGGTCATGTCCATCAGCTGACGGCCATCCCCTATCAAGGGAATACCAATCTTCTGACTGAGTTTAAGAACCCGAGGTAAAATACTGGTATCCCCAATCCCAAAAAGCCCACGAGGTCGTAAGATAATACTCGGAACATCGGGATAATCCTTAAACAGCTTCTCCGAAGCTAGTTTACTACGAATATAGTTGTTCAGATTATTTTCCTGAGGCGCATCGCTTTCTTTGATAGCTATCTGGTCTCGAGGCGCAGCATATATGCTAGGCGAGGACACATAAACCAAACGCTGAATACCATCCTCTCGACAAGCATCCAGAACATACTTGGTCCCTAAGACATTTGTCTGGTAGAAATCTTCCCAAGGTCCCCAGACGGTAGAAAGAGCTCCAGCATGCACAACCATGTCCATACCCTGACAAGCCTGAGTCAGATCCTCTTGCTTGGTCAAATCTCCCTGGAAAAATGCCACAGAGGAGTTCTCTAAAGACTGACCAATCTTGCGATTACGTCCAAAAGCTCGTACCTGATAGCCATACTGACTGAGCTCTTCAACAACATACTTACCTAAAAAGCCCGTAGCACCTGTTACCAATACTTTCTTCATGTTTTATTTCTCCTTATCCCCCCAAGAGTCGATATATTTCATTCTTGAGGATTTCTGTTGGCTGATAGTCTTGAGCTACACGACTGAGTTTGTTCAAGTCTGACCAGCCATCTCTAGCCAATAGCTCATCAAAAGCGCGTCCAATCGCTTCCGTGTCCTCTCGTTTAGCAGTCAGGGCAATCCCTGCCTCTAGCCCGCGAACCGCATAGTCATACTGATCATAGTCATGAGGGAGAATTAAGGCAGGCTTGCCATAGATAATACATTGGTAAAAAATACCCGCACCTCCGTGATGAATCACATAGTCCATCTGGGGAATGTATTCCTTATAGGGAAGATAGGATACTACAGAAACATTGTCCATGAGCTCCTCACATTGGAAGTCTTGTCCACCAAACCCCAGAGTCACAAAAAAGTAACAGTCAGGATGGGCTTTTGCCAATTGTTGGGTCTGGTAGAGGAGGTTATCTTTAGCCCACGCTAGCTGAGTTCCACAGGATACGAGGACTTTTTTATAACTTGCATAGGGAGACAAATCGAGAGGATAATTCTCTGCTCTCTCGATTGAAGAGCCAAAAGGCCCCACCCAAAGGTAGTGCTCTGGAAAACCACTTTTCAGCTCCAACTCTTTCATCCCAATTCCCAAGATGGAATAGGGTGAATAAATGGTTTCCTGATTTTTTTGATTGTAGAGCTTAAAATCGTAACGTTTCAAGCGTTCTCTCAATAAAAAGGTTACGATTCGTTTTCCTAAACGAGTCCCTTTTCTTCCTAGCCATTGCTGGGCAGACTGAAAAGGATTCTTTGGACTGCCCATTCCTCCAAAGAAACAAGGCGGTCCATCTGTCGTTTCAATGGCAAACTGTGTCGCCATGGTTGTTATCCAAGGAATTCCCAACTGTTCCGCCACTAGTCCTCCAGAGAGGGTTATAAAATCCGCAATAACAATATCTGGTCGATTTTTCTCCCATTCTTGCACTAGTTGGTCAGACACTATATTGATCAAATCCAGACTAGCTGACAACTGCCGATAAGCAGAAATAAGATTTAGTTGCCCTTCATTGTTGGCTACACGCTCAAACTCATCTACAAAATTTTCTAAAATGGGAAGTACCTGGAATCCCATCTCCTCTGCGACAGCTTTTCGTTGCGGTCCTGTGAATAATCGAATATCATACAAAGGATTCTTCAACAAAGGTGCGAGTAAATTCAGGGCTGGGAAGAGATGTCCACTTAAAGGGAGTACTACCACGTCGATTTTGATTCTCTTCATAAATCTAGCATAACAAATTTTTTTAAAAAGAACTACTCAAAAAGAGTACCACTCCTAAAAGTGGAACTTATATTTAAGGAAAAGGAATGAATCTTGTATGAGACCCATTCCTTTATGTGTATAATCTATCTAACTTTTATCGAGTAATACATCAAATATCTTTCATCTTATCGGAATTTTTGATAAATAAACTTTACTTAGATAAAACGATACGATCTGAAGCGTCTCTATCCATATCGTCAATAATCATCTGATTTCCATTAATTGCATAAATCTTGGCATCATCCCCAATAATCATGCGTTGATTGGCGGCATCGAAGCTAACCTGCTTGATTTCTTGATCTCCGTCAGTTTCTACCTGTGTCCATGTACCAGTTGTTCCAGTTACCACTAAAGTGATACGGTCTCCTTCATCCTGACCAGTATAAGTTCCATCAATATTAGTTGGTTGGGCTGTAACTGTATTTTGTGAAGAACTTGTTGTTGCCTGGTTTGAGTTTTCTGCCGAAGATGAAGCAGCAGGTTGTGATTGCTGAGTTTGTTGAGTTTGCGATTGAGCTGCTGGTTGTTGAACTTGTTGAGCTCTTTGTGAACAAGCTACTAGGAGACTAAGACTTGCTAGAGAAGCAAGAGAAAGTGTGAATCTTTTTAATTTCATGATGAATTTCCTTTCTGCTACCGATTTAGAGAATATTTCTTCTAACTGGTAGTTCCCCTAGTATAACAAGTTCAAAAAAGGAGGTCAATTTATCTGCTCGTGCCCCAGTATGTGGATTCGTACTTCTGAGATAAAATAGAGAGACCCTGTAACGAACAGCAAGTCCTGCGTATCTGCTCTTGCTTCAAAATTGCTAATAAATTCTCGGTAAGAAGGAACTATATCGTAACCTGTTACATCTGTTTCATCCAAAGAACCTTGATAGTCAAAGCCGGTCACCTTGAGTTCCACCTGAGGCAATTTTTCAGTCAGATAAGCCAACATCCCTTGATAATCCTTCCGTTTCAAGGCTCCAAATAGGATTTGAGGACGATATCTTTCCTGCTCTTTTTCTTTAATAAATTCAACCAAGCGAGTCAAGGCAGGGAGGTTATGAGCACCGTCCAAGTAAATCTGAGGACGAATACGCTCCAAACGCCCAGCCCAATGGGTCTGATTCAAAGCTTGTCTTACAGCCTGTTCATCAACAACTTCCTTTCCTTCCCTCATAAAGAGAAGAAAAGTTTGCAACGCCAAGCCCGCATTCTCCTGCTGATAAGCTCCTTCTAAACCTATTTTCAACTGTGAAAGGTTAGCCAAAGAGCTTGAAAAATCCCTATTCAGCATTGAAAAATTCTGACCTGCTTGATAAAGGTCAACAGCTAAAAATTCAGCTTTTTTCTGACAAACAAGCCTAGCTTCTGAAGGCAACTTAGCAATCACTGCCTTTTTACCAGCCTTAAAAATACCAGCTTTCTGCTTTGCAATTGCTTCTAGACTATCGCCCAAGGTCTCCTGATGGTCAAGTCCGATGGAGGTGATGACAGCAATCTCTCCAGTTACCACATTAGTCGTGTCAAGTAAGCCACCAATTCCCACTTCTAATAGAACCAAATCCACCTCTTGCTCTCTAAAATAAAGAAAAGCAATCAAGGTCAGCAATTCAAAAAAGGACAACTGGTCATGAGTTTGCAGAAGTGTTTTTTCCATCTCCTTGACCTGATTAGCCAAACGGATGAAGTCTGCATCAGCTATTGGTTGCCCGTTAATGCTGATTCGATCATTGATAGAGACGATATGAGGAGAGGTAAAAGTCGCAACTCTTTTGCCATGCCCCATAAATAACTCCCTCATAAAAGCAATGGTAGATCCTTTCCCATTAGTCCCAGTGACGTGGATAATAGGATAAGACTTCTCAGGATTCCCCAACAAATCCACCGCTTGTTGCATTCGGCTCAAACCTGATCGAAAATTCAAACCAATCCGACTGTGAAGCCATTCTTCTACTTCAAACATATATATCTCCTTGACAAAAGTCCAATCAATTACCACATCAAAGCATGATGAGTAACAAAAACGAGGCCAGGATTTTCGTCCCGACCTCTAACCTGGTTAGCTAATAACTAGCTACTATGAATATTAACTTGGGCTAAAAACATCCACTGGATGTTCCAACTCTTCCCAATTTCTGGGAGTTGAGCTGATACAGTCTCCCAGACTTACTTACGGTCTTTATTTTTAGCGTCAGGCTAAAAACGTCCCCCGGACGTTCCAACTCTTTCCAATTTCTGGGAGTTGGGCTGATACAGTCTCCCAGACTGTATCACTCCTCCATAAAGCTGTTGAAGACTTCTTCAATCATGTTCCATTCGTCTTCTGAGTCTTCTGGGATTGGTTGTAATTCACCCTCTGTTCCATCTTCGTTTTCGATGAATGAGTAAGCTTGGATTTCAACTTGTCCATCTTCGTCTTCTTCTGCGTTAACTGGTACTAGAAGAACATAGTTTTTACCAAATTCTTCTTTTCCGTCAATGGTCAAAAGGATTTCAAACAAGGTTTCATTTCCTTGCTCATCTACTAGTGTAATTAATTCACGTTCTTCGTGGTCGTGGTTATGATCGTGTGACATAGCCTCTCCTTTGTATTAAAATTTTCTATCTAAATAATTTTGTAAAATCAGCTGAGCTGCTAACTTATCAATGACTTTCTTGCGCTTGTTACGGCTAATATCTGCTTGCTCAATCAACATGCGCTCTGCGGCAACTGTTGTCAAGCGTTCATCTTGATAGTCTACTGGTAAACCAAAAAGCTCTTCTAACTTTGCTCCGTAGGCTTGACTAGCTTCCACGCGCGGTCCGCTTGTATTGTTCATGTTTTTAGGCAAGCCCACTACAAATCGTTCCACCTTGTAAGTGTCAACCAACTCCTTAACGCGGTCAAAACCAAATTGACCTTGCTCCTCATTGATTTGGATGATTTCAAGTCCTTGAGCCGTAAAACCAAGCGGATCGCTAATAGCCACCCCTACCGTTTTTGAACCGACGTCCAATCCCATAATTCTCATAGGTTATAGATCGACTCCTTGTCCTTTAAGGTAGTAGCGGACTAATTCCTCAACAATTTCATCACGCTCATACTTACGGATTTGATTTCGTGCATTATTATAACGAGGAACGTAGGCAGGGTCTCCACTCAATACGTAACCTACGATTTGGTTAATTGGGTTGTAGCCCTTATCGTTCAACGAAGCATAGACATCAGTCAAAGTTTCGCTAATTTCTTTTTTATTGGAATCGTCCAATTTAAAACGTACTGTTTCTTCAGTAAATCCCATTCTAACACCCTCTTTCCTTAGAATAGTACCATTATAGCATAATTCCTTACGTTCTACAATTCAGGCAGTCTATTTATTTGGATTTTCTACTGTTCTGTCGCGCCATTTGCCAATCTGTCTGCTACATATTGACTCGGTTCATTTTTCAAAAGATTTTCCAAGCCAATATTCTTTAAATATTCAACCTGTGAAGCTTTTTTGATATCTAAAACCTGAAAATCATAAGTAGTTGTTGTTTGAATTTCTGTTTCACTTAGTAGCTTCGTCTCAAGTGTAAAACCTGGCAACTTGCGCGCTTCCTGAATTGAGGCATCTTTACCTTCAGCTTCAATGAGTGCTTTTTGGGTAGCCTCTACACCATGCTCAGTTACAAAAGTCTTCAATTCATCGGTAACTGGTCTTTTTTGAATAATAGTCAAACTTAAAAATTGTTTTCCTTTATATGTGACTGTTTGAATCTGCTGACTGCCGTCTGTTGACTTCGGTAGCATAAATGTTTTTGTAACTACTGTATTCTTCTCAGCATTCTCTAGGACAGGTAAAGTTGACTGTAACGTTTCAGATTTACTGCTAGAGGACGCAGTTGTCGCTTTTTTTTGTCCACATCCAGCAAGCAAGAAAAGTAGTGCAAAACTTGTAATCAGTATTTTTTTCATAATTCCTCACATCATTTTTGAATTAAAAGAGCAAACAAGGCTAGGAAGCACTCCCAGCCTTGATGTTTATAGAGCTGCACGCAAACGTGCTTCTGCATTTTCTACATTACGGACAGAGCGTGGTAGGAAGGCACGAATATCATCTTCCTTATAGCCAACTTGCAGGCGTTTTTCATCTACAAGGATTGGGCTCTTTAAAATTCTCGGTGTTTCCATAATCAGATTGAGGACTTCGTTGACACTCAAATCTTCAATATCCACTCCAAGGGCTTTGGCATAGCGATTTTTAGACGAAACGATGCTGGCTATTCCGTTATCTGTTTTTGTCAGAATATCCAGTAATTCTTCTCTCGTAATTCCTTCTTTACCAAGGTTTTGTTCTTTATAACTTAACTGGTGGGCATTGAGCCAGGTTTTTGCTTTTTTACAGCTAGTACAACTTGAGACTGTATAAATTTTAATCATGTACCTACCCCTTTCGCTACATGTTACTATCAGTTTAGTCTATTATACCATAAAAAACATCCGACTTGCGACCTATTTTTAAATTTTTTTGACTTTTTTCGTCATTTTCGTACTTTTTTCTTGACAAAATAAAATTTACAGCCATTCTTTATATTTCTTAATATAGATTTTTTTCACAATTGTCACGCTAATCATATACAAAATAATGATGAAAAGTAAAAAGATGAAATAAATCGATTTTAAAGGAGTTAGATGGAGAAGACTAGCTAGTGGACTATAGGGAAGGAAGGTCACAAAGGCTGCAGCCAATAAGGTTGTCACAAGGACTAGCCAAGCTGGACGACTTTGTAAAAAGGGAATTTTGGCTGAACGCAGCATATGGATAACCATGGTCTGTGACCACATGGACTCGATAAACCACCCTGTCTGAAACAAGACAATAAATCCTACGGCAGACTCCGCTCCATGGACATAGGCTTGACCTGTTGTCATGGGTACAATGATAAAATAGAGCAAAATAAAGGTCAAAATATCAAAGGCAGAAGAGATAGGCCCCATCCAAATCATGAAACGTGTGATGGACTTAGCTTCCCAGGTATGCGGATTTCTCAAAAAATCTTTATCCACCTTGTCAAAAGGCAAGGCAATACAAGACAAATCATAGACTAGATTTAGGATAATCAAATGGACTGGTGCCATTGGTAAAAATGGTAAAAAGATTCCAGAGACTAATAGGGATAAGATATTCCCAAAATTAGAACTCACTGTCATTTTGATATATTTAGTCATATTGGCATAGACCTTACGCCCTTCAACAAGTCCTTTTTCCAGAACCATGAGATCCTTATCAAGTAGGATAACATCAGCTGTTTCTTTGGCAATATCTACTGCTGTATCAACAGAAATCCCCACATCTGCAACTTTCATAGAAGGAGCATCATTGATTCCATCCCCCATATAGCCTACAGCATGACCATTAGCCTTAAATTGCAAAATAATCCTTGCTTTTTGGTCAGGTGAAAGTTTGGCAAAGACTGTTACCTCCTCTACGGCTTGGGCCAATTCTTGATCACTCATCTGATCAATTTCAGATCCTAACAGCATCTGATTGATATCCAAACCAACCTTTTCACAGACTGCTTGGGTAACTTTTTCGTTGTCTCCCGTCAAAATTTTTGTTTGAACTCCATGTTCTAACAGAGCCTTAATTGCTGGTGCTGCAGATGGTTTAGGAGGATCTAGGAAGGCTAAATAACCAGTTAGAATCATATCCCCTTCATCATCAACTGTATAGGCATGACCTTCCCTCAAACCTGACTTATAGGCCACTCCCAAGACACGCAAACCTTGTTGATTTAGTTGTCTGACTTCTGCTAAAATTTCTTCTCTAATAGTATCTGTCAAGGGAGTAATCACTCCATGGTATTCCGCATGACTGGAAATCATCAACATTTCCTCTAGGGCACCCTTGGTTACCAAACTGACAACTTCGTGTTCATCCTTAACGATAACACTCATCCGTCTACGTTCAAAATCAAAGGGAAGCTCATCTATTTTTTGAAAAGTTTGAGCCAGATTTTGGAGGATATCGTGTTCTTTTGCTTCCTTTTCAGTCCGTTTGATGATGGCTCTGTCCATCAAATTTTTCAAACCCGTTTGAAAATAAGAATTGAGATAAGCTCGTCTCAAGACAGTCAAGTCCAAGCGTCCGTGGATGTCCAAGGGATATTCAAGGACAATTTCGTCTTGGGTTAGAGTTCCTGTCTTATCTGTACACAAAATATCAATCGCCCCTAAGTCCTGTATGGCATTGAGTTTCTTGATAACCACTTTTTCCTTGGCCATAATAATGGAGCCTTTTGCTAGACTGGCCGTGATAATCATAGGAAGCATCTCAGGTGTCAATCCAACACCAACACTCAAAGCAAATACGCCAGCTTCCAGCCAGTCACCATCTGTTAAACCATTGGACAAGAAAACGATGGGCACCATGACCAGCATCAAACGAATCAAGAGCCACGAAATACTATTCATTTCCCGTTCAAACGAAGTAGGTTCATCATAGGTGTTCAAAGTCTGTTCAATGGCCCCCATCATGGTATCATCACCAACTGCTAAAACCACGGCCTTGGCACTACCAGATAAGACATTGGTTCCCATAAAGGCGAGCGCTTCTGCTTCTAGCAGACTATCAGATTGTTGAACTGTTGCCTTGGTCAAGGCCAATTTTTCAACCGATTCACTTTCACCTGTCAGGCCCGACTGTTGTACAAAGAAATCGCGCGACTCAAATAAAAGAAGATCTGCTGGAATCATGTCTCCAGCGCTTAATTTAACCACGTCACCTACTACCAAATCATCGATAGGTACTTCTTGAACTTCTCCTTGACGAATGACAGTCGCTGTGTTAATAATCATTTTTGAAAGATTGGTCGCAGCCTTATCACTACGGAGTTCTTGGACAAAGCGTATGCCACCAGAAATGAGGACTAGGACAACGATGATGATAGAGGTCGTCGGATCTTCTTGTCCAGGCTTCGCCAACCAGACATTGGTCACCATGGAGATCATAGCGATGACCAGCAGGATGATTGTAAATGGATTGATAATCGATTCGTAAATCTTTTTGAGGATACTGTCTTCTTGACCCTTTGTGATGGTATTTTCGCCATATAGGTCACGATTTTTCTCCACCTGCTCCTCAGTCAATCCTGTTAGACTTGTCTTATAAAAAGATAGAGTTTCGTTTAAAGATGTATGAATAGCTGTTGCTAATCTTTCTTTTGTAGTTTTCATTGGTTTCTCCTATCTGTATGAATGATGTGTTTCATACACAGAGACCAATCACTTTATAAGGGCTGAACGACACAAATCAGCGATTGGCTGTGTATGCGCGGTTCCGGATGATCGTCAATTTGCATCGTCTATCTCCTTTCTTTGATTTAAACAGTAGAAAATCCCACCATAAAATGGCAGGATTAAAAAACTAACTATCTGTTTTTCGTTCAAGCTTTAACTCCATAGGGCAATGTAATGAGCTTAGTCTTGGCCTTCGCGACCAGGACTGTTGACCAACGAGTAGTGTCTCCACTGCTTTGCGGTAGTCATCCGTATCCCTATGGTAGCCTCACCTACCGTTTTCGTCTTTCAGTATAAACCTTTAAAATTTAAAAGTCAATCATTTGAGTTGTTTAACTCTTAGATAACTATCAACTCTTTTGGAGCAAGGGTCAACAATTCACAACCTGTCTCTGTAATCAGGATATCATCCTCGATACGAACGCCATATTTGCCTTCGATATAGATACCTGGCTCATCTGTCAAGGCCATACCTGCCTTAATAGTTTCTGTAGAAGTCTGGCTAAAGTATGGTTCCTCATGAATATCCAGTCCAATACCGTGTCCGATACCGTGAGTAAAGTAGTCGCCATAACCTGCCTCAATGATAATATCACGAGGAATTTTGTCAAAGTCTCGGAAACTTAATCCTGCCTTAGCCTGGTCAATCAAGGCTTGGTTGGCTTTGAGAACCGTATTGTAAATCTCTGCCTGCTCATCGCTGACATGCCCCAGATAGATAGTCCGTGTCATATCACTGACATAGTGGTCATAAAGGCAACCGAAGTCCATAGTAATGGCTTCTCCCAATTCCACTGGTTTGTGCATTGGATGGGCATGGGGTTTAGAAGAATTGATACCGCTAGCTAGAATGGTGTCAAAAGACAAGCCAGATGCTCCCAACTCACGCATGCGGAAGTCAAGGAAGTTGGCAATCTCAATCTCAGTCTTTCCTGGTTTGATAAAGTCAAGTGCATCGCGGAAAGCTTGGTCTGATATAGAACAAGCCTTGCGAATAGCTGCAATCTCCGCTTCATCCTTAATCATTCGAAGACCTTCAACAAACTGAGTCTGTGGAAGCAAGTCAATTCCTTCAAAGGTTGCCTGCATACGGTGATAATAAGACACTGAAATCTCGTCCTCAAAACCGATTCGAGACAAGCCCATGTCCTTAACAATTCCTGCAATGACAGCCAATTCATCACGGTCAGCCACAATCTCAAAACCACTGGTTTCTTGCTTGGCTGCAATGATATAGCGAGAGTCTGTCACCAAGACCTGACGGTCACGGCTGATGAAGACTGTTCCGTTTGAGCCCCAAAAACCAGTCAGGTAATAGACGTTTTTAAGGTTATTGATGATGATGCCATCTAGTTCTTTTTCTTGCATTTTAGCTATAAATGCTTGTACACGTTTATTCATGATGTAACTTTCCTTTCAAATACTGTCCTGTGTAGCTGGCTTCGTTGGCCGCTACTTCTTCTGGAGTTCCTGTTGCGATGATGGTTCCACCACCGACACCACCTTCTGGACCTAGGTCAATGATATGGTCTGCAGTCTTAATAACATCTAGATTGTGCTCGATAACAAGGACTGTATTGCCATCGTCAACAAAGCGAGCTAAAACCTTAAGCAAGCGAGCGATATCCTCTGTATGGAGTCCTGTCGTTGGCTCATCCAGAATGTAGAAAGATTTTCCTGTCGATCGTTTGTGGAGTTCACTAGCCAACTTCATACGCTGGGCTTCTCCCCCAGAAAGAGTGGTAGCTGGTTGCCCTAGCGTTACATATCCCAATCCCACATCCTTGATGGTCTGAAGTTTACGTTGAATTTTAGGAATGTGTTGGAAGAATTCTACCGCATCGTTGACGGTCATGTCCAAGACCTGCGAAATATTTTTTTCCTTGTAGTGAACTTCTAGGGTCTCACTGTTGTAGCGGGTTCCGTGGCAGACTTCACAAGCCACATAAACATCTGGCAAGAAGTGCATCTCAATCTTGATGATCCCATCACCTGAGCAGGCTTCACAACGGCCACCCTTGACGTTGAAACTGAAACGCCCCTTCTTATAGCCTCGAATCTTGGCTTCATTTGTCTGAGCAAAAAGGTCACGTATATCGTCAAAAACTCCTGTATAGGTAGCTGGGTTGGACCTCGGCGTTCGTCCGATAGGACTTTGGTCAATGTCAATCAAGCGGTCTACATGCTCAATCCCTGTAATCGTCTTAAACTTACCAGGCTTGTCTGAATTACGGTTGAGCTTCTGGGCAATAGCTTTTTTGAGGATACTGTTGATCAAGGTCGATTTCCCTGAACCCGATACCCCTGTCACCGCGATGAATTTTCCTAGTGGGAAGCGAGCAGTGACATTTTGCAGGTTGTTCTCACGCGCTCCTGTCACTTCTATAAAACGACCATTTCCTACACGGCGCTCGTCTGGTACTGGAATGGCACGTTTGCCTGACAAGTACTGGCCTGTGATAGACTTACTGTTACGAGCTACCTGTTTAGGCGTACCTGCGGCAACAATCTCCCCACCAAAAACACCGGCACCGGGACCAACGTCAATCAGATAATCCGCCTCACGCATGGTATCTTCGTCATGTTCCACCACAATGAGTGTATTACCCAAGTCGCGCATCTTTTTGAGACTAGCAATCAGACGGTCATTGTCCCTCTGGTGAAGACCGATTGACGGCTCATCTAGAATATAAAGGACACCTGATAGGTTAGAACCAATCTGGGTTGCCAAGCGAATACGCTGGCTTTCCCCACCTGAAAGGGTTCCTGCTGAGCGAGACAGAGTCAGATAGTTAAGACCCACGTTATTAAGGAAGGTCAAACGATCCTTGATTTCCTTGAGAATGGGACGAGCGATGATGGCTTCATTTTCAGACAAGGTCAGCTGGCTCACCAAGTCTAAGTGGTCTGCGATAGACAGGTCTGAAATTTCTCCGATATGTGGCCCTTGCTCGCCACCCACACGGACAGACAAGGCTTGGTCGTTGAGACGATAGCCGCGACATGTTCCGCAGGTCAGCTCATTCATGTAGAGACGCATCTGGGTGCGCGTGTAATCGCTGTTTGTCTCGTGATAGCGACGCTTGATATTATTGACAACTCCCTCAAACGGAATGTCGATATCGCGCACACCACCAAATTCATTCTCATAGTGGAAATGGAATTCCTTGCCATCAGAACCATATAGAATCAAGTTTTTAGCTTCTTCTGACAAGTCCTCAAAAGGCTTATCCATATCCACTCCAAAAGCTGTCATGGCTTGTTCCAGCATGTTTGGATAGTAGTTGGATGAGATAGGATTCCAAGGCGCCAAGGCTCCCTCGCGTAGCGTTTTGCTGGCATCTGGCACTACCAAATCAGTATCCACCTCCAGCTTGATACCCAAACCATCACACTCACTACAAGAACCAAAAGGAGCATTGAAGGAGAAGAGACGAGGCTCTAACTCTGGTACAGTAAAACCACAAACTGGACAGGCATAATGCTCAGAGAAGAGCAATTCCGAATCGTCCATGGTATCAATAATCACATAACCTTCAGCGATACGAAGGGCAGCCTCAATAGAATCAAAGAGACGACTACGGATACCCTCCTTGATGACAATACGGTCAACCACAACATCAATATTGTGTTGCTTGCTCTTGGACAACTCTGGCACTTCGGTCACATCATAGACTTCCCCATCCACACGGACACGAACATAACCGTCTTTCTGAACCTTCTCGATAACACTCTTATGTTGGCCTTTTTTCTTACGGATAACCGGAGCTAAAATTTGCAGACGTTGGCGTTCAGGTAACTCCAAAACCTTATCCACGATTTGCTCCACAGAAGAAGCCTTGATAGCTCCATGCCCGTTGATACAGTAAGGCGTCCCCACACGCGCGTAGAGGAGACGCAGATAGTCATTGATTTCAGTCGTTGTTCCCACCGTCGAGCGAGGGTTTTTGCTGGTGGTTTTCTGGTCGATAGAAATAGCTGGGCTGAGACCATCAATGGCATCTACATCTGGTTTTTCCATATTGCCCAAAAACTGGCGAGCGTAGGCTGACAAACTCTCCACATAGCGACGTTGTCCCTCCGCATAGAGGGTATCAAAGGCCAGACTGGATTTCCCTGAACCTGACAAACCAGTCACGACAACCAGCTTGTCTCGTGGAATCTCCACATCAATATTTTTTAAATTATGGGCACGCGCCCCATGAATGACAATTTTATCTTGCATTTTTGTTCTTTCTAGTCCATTATTGCTTACCATTATACCAAAAAAAGTGAGATTCTATTACCCAAAAGGCCGATTTTGTAGTATAATAGTACGGTGTGAAAAAATCTGAAAAATGAGAAAGGATAAGGGATATGAAACAAGTTTTTCTCTCTACAACAACTGAATTTAAAGAGATCGATACACTTGAACCGGGTACTTGGATCAATCTCGTCAATCCGACTCAAAATGAATCACTCGAAATCGCTAACGCCTTCGATATCGATATTGCCGATCTTCGAGCACCGCTCGATGCGGAAGAAATGTCTCGTATTACCATTGAAGACGAGTATACCCTGATTATCGTAGACGTGCCGGTCACAGAAGAAAGAAATAATCGCACTTACTACGTAACCATCCCGCTTGGTATTATCATCACAGAAGAAACCATTATCACTACTTGTTTGGAACCATTACCGGTCCTCGATGTCTTTATCAACCGTCGATTGCGTAATTTCTACACCTTCATGCGTTCGCGTTTTATCTTCCAGATTCTCTATCGCAATGCAGAACTTTACCTAACAGCCCTTCGTTCAATCGACCGTAAGAGTGAACAAATCGAAAGTCAACTGCATCAATCAACTCGTAATGAAGAATTGATTGAGCTCATGGAATTGGAAAAAACCATCGTCTATTTCAAGGCCTCCCTCAAAACAAATGAGCGCGTGATTAAGAAATTGACCAGCTCAACCAGCAATATCAAGAAATACCTTGAGGACGAAGACCTGCTTGAAGACACCCTGATTGAAACCCAACAGGCCATCGAGATGGCAGACATTTACGGAAATGTCTTGCATTCTATGACAGAGACCTTCGCCTCTATCATTTCTAACAACCAGAACAACATCATGAAAACCTTGGCCCTTGTGACCATCGTCATGTCCATCCCAACCATGGTCTTTTCTGCCTACGGGATGAACTTTAAAGATAATGAAATCCCCCTAAACGGTGAGCCAAATGCCTTCTGGTTAATCGTCTTTATCGCCTTCGCTATGAGTGTCTCGCTCACTCTCTATCTCATCCATAAAAAATGGTTCTAAGAGGAGTTCCTATGTCTCAGATTGATCTACAAAAATTAACAAAGAAAAACCAAGAGTTTATCCACATCGCTACCCAACAATTCATCAAAGATGGGAAAACAGATGCTGAAATTAAGGCTATTTTTGAGGAAGTTATTCCCCAAATCCTTGAGGAGCAAGCCAAGGGTACGACTGCTCGTTCCCTCTATGGCGCACCGACCCACTGGGCTCATAGTTTCACTGTCAAGGAACAATATGAAAAAGAGCATCCAAAAGAAAATGATGATCCAAAACTCATGATTATGGACTCAGCTCTTTTCATCACTAGCCTCTTTGCCCTCGTCAGCGCCCTCACAACTTTCTTTGCGGCAGATCAAGCTTTCGGCTATGGATTTGTCACTCTCCTATTAGTTGGACTGGTTGGAGGATTTGCCTTCTACTTGATGTACTACTTTGTTTACCAGTATTATGGACCAGACATGGATCGCAGTCAACGTCCACCTTTTTGGAAATCTGTACTGGTTATCCTAGTTTCTATGTTTCTTTGGTTGCTTGTCTTCTTTGCAACAAGCTTCCTACCAGCTAGCCTTAACCCAGTATTGGCTCCAGTGCCACTGGCTATTATCGGAGCAGCCCTACTAGCCCTTCGCTTCTATCTCAAGAAACGCTTGAATATCCGCAGCGCAAGTGCAGGACCAACACGTTATTAAGAAGAATGATAAAAGCAACTGCAGGTGCGGTTGCTTTTTTACTACTTTCTTGATTTAAAAGCATTCTTCTGAAATCCCACATAGCTCTATCTAATCTTTTGTGATAAAATAGGCTCAATCTATTTCTAGGAGGATAAAATATGATTTCTACTATTGGTATTGTTAGTTTATCTAGTGGCATTATCGGAGAGGACTTTGTCAAACACGAAGTGGACTTGGGTGTCCAACGTCTCAAGGATCTGGGACTCAATCCTATCTTTTTGCCCCATTCGCTAAAAGGCTTAGACTTTATCAAGGACCATCCTGAGGCGCGTGCAGAGGATTTGATGCAGGCCTTTTCGGACGATAGCATTGACATGATCCTCTGTGCTATCGGTGGAGACGATACCTATCGCTTACTACCTTATCTTTTTGAAAATGATCAACTACATGAAGTTATCAAACAAAAGATTTTTCTTGGCTTCTCGGATACAACCATGAACCATCTCATGTTGCATAAACTAGGAATCAAGACTTTTTATGGCCAATCCTTTTTAGCTGACATTTGTGAATTAGACAAAGAGATGTTGCCCTATAGCCTTCACTATTTCAAAGAATTGATTGAGACGGGAAGAATCTCGGAAATCTGCCCTAGTGACGTTTGGTATGAGGAACGAACTGATTTTAGTCCCAAGGCTCTGGGAACACCTCGCATCAGTCATGAAAATACTGGTTTTGACTTGTTACAAGGAACTGCCCAGTTCGAGGGGGAAATCCTCGGCGGTTGCCTCGAATCCCTCTACGATATCTTTGACAACTCTCGATATGCAGATAGCACGGAGCTCTGCCAAAAATACAAACTTTTCCCTGACTTGTCAGACTGGGAAGGAAAAATCCTCTTGCTAGAGACAAGCGAAGGAAAGCCTGAACCAGAAGACTTCAAAAAGATGTTGCAGACTTTAAAGAACACTGGTATATTCGAGGTCATCAGTGGACTCTTGGTCGGAAAACCTATGGATGAAACTTTCTATGACGACTATAAAGAGGCACTATTGGATATTATTGACAGCAACATCCCGATTGTCTATAATCTGAATATCGGACACGCAACTCCAAGAGCCATTGTTCCCTTCGGAGTCTACGCCCACGTAGATGCAAAGGAGCAAATCATTCGCTTTGACTATAACAAAAAATAAATAGTTTCTCTATTTTTGTGCTTTTGTATTGGTTTTCGTTACAATTTGTATCTGAATTTATTGCATTTCGCTAATTTCTATGATATCCTTTTGAAGGAGGTGTATATGACAAAACAAAAAATTAATCGAATCGTAGGTTCTATTGGTGCCTTTATTGGAATTATAGTATTTATTGCCTACATACCTCAAATTATCGCTAATTTACAGGGAAATAAAGCTCAACCATTTCAACCTTTATCAGCTGCTATATCTTGCTTAATCTGGGTTATTTATGGATGGACAAAAGAACCTAAGAAGGATTGGATACTAATCATTCCAAATTCAGTCGGTGTTATTTTAGGTGGAATCACTTTTTTGACTTCACTCTAACAAATCTAATAGTATATATAAAAAGCTGGGAAAAATTTCTCAGCTTTTTTCTATATTCTCAGATATTCTAGTTACCTATACTCACTAATTGCTGCTTTTCCACTCACAATCATTCTCGTGGTCATCAACTAGCCCTGCAGCCTGTAGAAAAGACAAGACGGCAACTGGGCCTGTGAACTTGAAACCTCGTTTTTTGAGATCTTTGGCCAATTTCTCAGACAAGGGTATTTTAGCTGGGGCTTGGCGATAATCGGGAACATTGTTAACGATCGTTTTCCCCTCAACAAAAGACCAAAGATAGGCATCAAAAGAGCCATAGTCTTCCTGTAGTCGTAGAAAGGCTTGGGCGTTAGCGCGTGTAGCAAAAATCTTGGCTCTGTTTCGGATGATAGCTGGATTATCCAGCAAGGCTTCCAATTCGGTGTCGGTCATGTCTGCCACCGCTTGAATTTGATAGCCATGAAAGGCTTCTCGGAAAGCTTGGCGTTTGTTGAGCACCGTTTCCCAAGACAGACCTGCCTGATAGGTTTCCATGCACAACAACTCAAACAATGCTTGGTCATCATGGAGGGGCTGCCCCCACTCCTCATCATGGTAGGCGATGTAGAGCGGATTGGTCATCTTGACCCACGAACAACGTTTTGTCATGCTCTGCTCCTATTTGACCAACATCTTAAGGGCCGACTTGATATAGTTCTCAGCTGTATCTGTCGTTCCTTCAAAGAATTTCTTGATTTTCTTGAGCTCGGTCGCCTTGTAGCCCAGAGCCAACATGGCTTCCATGGCTTCTTCCAGTTCTTGGTTTTCAGCGCTAGCTTGCACTGCCACCTTGGCAGGAAGATCATCTCCTGAAACTACTACCTTACCTTCCAAGTCCAGCACCATCTGCTGGGCTGTTTTCTTACCAATTTTAGGGAACTTAGTCAAGTAGGTGATGTTCTTGGTTTCAATGGCTTGAACCAAGCCAGCATTGTCATCAGCAGCGATAATAGCAAGAGCTGATACAGGACCAATCCCAGAGACCGAAATCAGACTGAGAAAGAGCTTTTTCTCGTCTTCTGTGCGAAATCCATAGAGCAGATGAGCGTCCTCACGCACAACCTGATGCACATAAATTTGAGCTTCTTGGTTGATCTGACCTGAATAGGCATAAGGATTGGCCACATGCAGGATATAACCGATACCGTTGGTTTCAAGAACAATGTATTTAGCAGTAATTTTGGTAATGATTCCTTTTAAATATTCGTACATAGTTTTCCTTTTAGTTTAATATTTCCCCAACTCACGGAGACTGGTGTGATTTTCCTGAATACGTCGGAACATCTTTTCCATATCCGACTTTGTAAAATGCACCAAAACAGGACGTCCGTGGGGACAGTTATAGGGATTATCACATTGAGAGAGCTGATAGAGGAGCTGTCTAGCCGAATGGTCGTCAATACGATGGTTGGCCTTGATAGACCGTTTGCAGGACATCATAATAGCCAACTCTGCTCGGTATTTCTTGATAGAAACTTCCTTGGTCAAAAGGAGCATGTCGCACATCTCATAGATGCCTGATTCAATCTCTTCTTCTGCCATCCAAATAGGATGTTCACGTAAGATGAATTGATTTTCCCCGTACTCTGCTAGAAAGACACCCACTTCCTCCAAAAGAGGCATTCTTTCCTTGAGACGAAGGGCATCATCCGCTGGAAATTCAAAGATGTAGGGCACTAGGAGTTGCTGCTGGCTCTGGTCAACATCGCCTATGCTTTCACGGTATTCCTCGTACTTGACCCGTTCCTGAGCCGCATGCTGGTCTATGATGTAGAGCCCATCTCGCCCTTGGGCAAAGAGATAAGTCCCGTGCATTTGTCCGAAAAATTCCAACTCTGGGAAGCTGGATGATTCTTCTCGCTCCAGCTTGTCATAAGCCTTATCAAGACTGGCTAAATCTAGCTCTGGATGGTCTAGTTGGTCATAGTTAGCAGGCTTTCTCTCTGCAAAGTGCAGTTTTGCTGGCTTGGTCAATTGATCCAAGGTTTCCTTGGCAAACAAGGTCAAGTCTTGTCCTGCATCAGTCAATTCCACCTGATAATCAGCTACTTCAGCTTGACTAGGTCTTGTCGGCTCTGTTTGGTCATAATAGAGAGTATTTTCTTTGAGGGGGAGAATGGTCTGCTCCACCTTCTCACGATTGCGCACAGTCGATTTAGCAAGATTTTCCAAGGCATCAGGTATCAAAGTTTGCTCCTTGAGACTATTAGAAATAGCTTCTGAGACCAGGGTCATCAGTTCTTTTTCCTTGGAAATCCGCACCTCTTGCTTGGTTGGATGCACATTGACATCCGCTAGATAGGGGTCGATATGGATGTGAATGACAGCCAGTGGAAAACGGCCTACCATGAGCTTGCTACCATAGCCGTCAAGAATTGCACGGTTGAGTAGAAAGTTCTTGATATAACGGCCATTGATGAAAAGGCTGATATAATTGCGATTGGCCCGAGTTAACTCAGGCAAGGACACAAAACCTGAAATTTCGAAATCTAAGTCAGAGTTCTCAATTTCAATCATCTTCTTGGCACTCACCAAACCGTAAATCCCTGCGATAGCTTGACGCAATTGACCTGTTCCCGCTGTTCGTGTCATTTCCTTGCCATCACTGATTAAACTAAACGAAATTTCAGGATGGGCCAAGCCCAGACGGTTGACAATATCAATGATATGAGACAACTCGGCTTGCTGGCTCTTCATATACTTAAGGCGGGCAGGCGTGTTGAAAAAGAGGTCCTCCACACAAACCTTGGTTCCCACTGGACTGGTCGCTGGGATGACTTCCTCAACTTCTCCCCCACGCGCGACGAGCTTGGTTCCATGACTTGCACCATCCATCGCCGTCAAAAGGGTCAAAACGCTGACGGATGCGATAGAAGGCAGGGCTTCACCACGAAAACCAAGCGTCCGAATTCGAAAGAGGTCTGCTTGATTTTTTATCTTACTGGTCGCATGGCGACGCAAGGCCAATTCCACCTCATCGTGGGCAATTCCATGACCATTATCTGTAATTTGAATTTTCTTGAGACCAGCTTCCTCAATCTCAATGATAATCTGACTAGAGCCCGCGTCAATGGCATTTTCTACCAACTCCTTAACAACGCTAGCAGGACGTTCAATGACCTCCCCAGCTGCAATCTGGTTTGCCAGCACCTCTGGCAATTCAATAATATGAGACATCTTTCAGCCCCTTTCCGTATCTATTTTCCTAGAAATTTATTAGTGCTATTATACCATATTTCAGATAGGACAGAAAAGCAAGCGCCATATAGAAGCCAAATTCCTCCACATAGACAAAGTCCCTTGCCAGGTGTCGTAAAATAGTGTTTAATAAAGGTGTACAAGAAGTGATCACAATTTTGTATGAAAAACAAGGAGAGAAATTTATGAAAGTAGAACTACAGATTAGTGAGACTTACAAGGAGGAAAAACTGATTGTCCAAGCACCTCAGCCGACAGATAAAGTCCAGAAAGTCATCGAGTTCGCAGAAAATCTTGACCAAAAAGAAACAATCAAAGGAAAGATTGATGATCAAGTCTATCTAGTTAAGATTGGTAAGATACAACGCTTCTATATCGAGAATCGGAAAGTTCTAGCAGAAACCGCGAGTCAGACCTACAGCATTGATTTTCGACTCTATCAGGTCCTTGAAATTCTGCCAACAACTTTTATCCAAATTTCCCAATCAGAAATCATCAATATCAACTCCATCTCCCATCTCAAGCTAACTCACAACGGTCTAGTAGAAATCTTTCTAAAAAACGAAAGTTTCACCTACTCTTCACGCCGTTACCTAAAAACCATCAAGGAGAAATTAGAACTATGAAAAAACAAGTATTTAACGATGCAGCTGCCGGTGTTCTTATCGGCCTCATCCTCTCTATCATCTTTTCACTCATTTATGCACCAAATACCTACGCACCACTAAGTTCCGACTCTCTCATCGGACAAATGATGGCTCAACATCAGGTTCACGGTGCCCTGGTCTTGCTCTACTGCACTCTTATATGGGCAGCCATCGGTATTCTCTTCAACTTTGGAAAGCGATTATTCAGCCGTGACTGGAGCTTTCTCCGTGCGACGCTTTCCCATTTCTTCCTCATGCTGGCTGGCTTTGTCCCACTAGCAACTCTGGCAGGTTGGTTCCCCTTCCACTGGATTTTCTATCTCCAACTCATTATCGAGTTTGCGATTGTCTACCTCATCATTTGGACTATTTCCTATAAAAGAGCATCAAAAAAAGTAGACCATATCAATCAACTCTTGGAGCATAGAAAGTAAGAGCAATATCCCACTCACAAATGCATGAGTGGGATTATTTTTATAGTTTCTGTTTTAACTCAACCAAAACATTCATAGCCTGCATAGGTGTCATATTGTAAATATCCAGTTTAGCTAATTCTGCTAGGATAGGATGTTCTTCAGTCGTATCAAATAGTGAAATCTGTTCAGTGACAGCACTTGTTTGTTTCATAGGAGCAGGACTTTCTGTCCCTTGATTCTCTAACTGAGTCAAAATCTTATCCGCCCTTGCTAAAAGGTCTGCTGGCAAACCAGCAATCTTGGCAACATGGATACCGTAGGATTTATCAGCTGGACCTAGTTCAATCTTGTGAAGGAAGGTGACCTGTCCACCCTGCTCCAAGGTTGCCACGTGGACATTGATCAAGTGTTCCAAGCTAGACTCCAGACTAGTCAACTCATGGTAGTGGGTCGCAAAGAGGGTCTTGGCTCCAATGTGATCATGAATGTATTCAATAATGGACTGGGCCAAGGCCATTCCATCATAGGTTGCAGTTCCTCGACCTAATTCATCAAAAAGAATCAAGGAATTCTTGGTCGCATGCGAAATGGCATTGTTGGCCTCCATCATCTCCACCATAAAGGTTGACTGACCTGAAACCAAGTCATCTGCTGCTCCGATACGGGTAAAAATCGCATCAAAAATCGGTAAATGGGCACTTTCTGCTGGCACATAAGAGCCTAGCTGGGCCATAACTGCCGTCATAGCTAGCTGACGCATGTAGGTTGACTTCCCACTCATGTTGGGCCCTGTAATCAGTTGGATACTGGTATCTTCTGCCATCTGAATCGTATTGGGAATATAGGTCTGAGCCCCCATGACCTTTTCGACGACAGCATGGCGCCCTTTATGGATATCAATCCGCGAATCATCTCCAAACTCAGGTCGAATCAAATGCTGGGTTTCAGCAACAACTGCCAGACTTTGCAAGACATCAACGGTCGCAATTCCTTGAGCTAAAGCCTGCAAACGCTGGATGTACTTGCTGACCTCTTCACGAATGCGCATAAAAATTTCGTACTCTAGGTTAGCTGACTTCTCACGCGCCTCCAACATATCGCCCTCGATACGGGCCAATTCTTCGGTTCCAAAACGTTCTGAGTTTTTCAGCGTCGCCTTGCGGAAAAAGTGAGCAGGCACATTTCCCAGTTGTGAATTGGTCACATGGAAATAGTAGCCATCCTTTTTATTATAGTCAATCTTGAGCGTGCTGATGCCAGAGTTTTCTCTCTCCTTAGCCTCAATCTCAGCAATCCAGCTAGTCCCTTCTCTGAGAACGCGACGGTACTTGTCTAAAGTCTCATCAAATCCAGTGCGGATAATACCACCTTCCGTAATCACATGAGGAGCTTCAGGAGCAATCGCTGCGCTAATCAAACTCTCTAACTCAGGGATTCCATCCAGTTGTTCGATGAGATAGGCCAGAGCAAGTTGCTCCATTCCTTCTAAAATCGCACGAATCCGTGGCACACTAGACAAGGTGGTCGCCAACTGCAAGAGATCCTTAGGATTGGTTTTGCCAAAAGAAACCCGACTAGCCAAGCGCTCAATGTCATAAACACCCTTGAGACTATCTGTCAAATCACTGCGCTCAAAGAAATGGTCGAGAAAGACCTGCACCACTTCTTGACGTTGGATAATTCGTTCCTTATCAATCAAGGGGCGATGAATCCAAGACCGCAAGAGACGCATACCCATAGCCGTCTTGGTTTCATCCAAAAGCCAGAAAAGACTTCCTTGTTTCTTACCTGAGCGAGCATTCTCAACCAAATCCAGACTAGCCTTGGTCGCATAATCCATCTGCAAGAAATCCTTGATTTCATAGCGGATAACAGGCTTGAGGTGGTTCAATTCTCTCATCTGAGTCCGATGGACATACTGGAGCAACTTACTAGATGCCGCTTGCTCCACAGCTGCCAATCGTGAATCCAGTAAATGAATATCCTCAAAACCTTCTTTCTCATGGGAAAGCACCAGATTCATCTGACGACTAAGGATTTGTTCTTCTTCATCAGACAAGTCATAACCCAGCACCACTTCTCGAGCCTTGAGATTACGGATTTCCCCACAAACCAGCGTGAAATCCAATAAACCTGTCACATAAAAGTCACCGGTCACCAGGTCCATATAAGCTAGACCAAATTGATTGCCTTCGCGGTCTATAGCAACCAAAAAATTATTCTGACTGTCCGGCTTACTGCTATCAACCATTGTTCCTGGCGTAATGACCTGAACAACCTCTCGTTTAACAACCCCAACTGCTTGTTTCGGATCTTCCATCTGCTCTGCGATAGCTACCTTATAGCCCTGCTCAATCAAGACATCAATGTACTGTTGGGCAGAATGATAGGGGACACCCGCCATAGGAATCGGATTGTCGGCATTCTTGTTACGACTCGTTAAGGAAATTTCCAGAATCTGCGCAGCATTGACCGCATCCTCATAAAATAATTCATAAAAATCACCCATCCGAAAGAGCAAAAAAGCATCTGGATATTGCTTTTTAATATCCACATACTGTTGCATGCCGGGTGATAGCTTTTCTGTCGTCATTGTCCGTCTCTCCTTGTCAAAAATAAGTCTTGAGAGCAACTCCCAAGACCTTACTTATCTTTCATCAAATCTAGCAAACGATCTTCCATGAGTTTGGCAACGTGCTGGTCTCGACAAATGACCAATAAGGTATTGGCACCAGCAACTGTTCCTAAAATCCATTCATCCTTGTTTGCATCTACAATATTTGCCAAAACAGAGGCTTCTCCCAATTTGGTATGAAGCACCAAGGTAAACTCTGCTCTTGCAACACCTTCTAAATGATGAGACAAAAATTCCACCAAATCAATCTTTTCTGTCTCATTTGCTAGTACATAATACACCATATCATTTTTCTTGACCTTGGTCAAGCCGATTTCGCGCAAATCACGAGACAAGGTTGTCTGCGTCACAAAGACATTGTGCGCCTCCAACCGATCTTGAATTTCTTTTTGTGTACTTAATTTCTCCTCAGTAATCATTTTTTTTATTAACTGATGACGATCTCTTTTTCTCATAAAATCCTCTTATATGCATATTTATAACTAATTTTATAACTATATTATACCAAAAAAACAGGAGATTTCAAAAATTTTTTCTTCTTTCTTTAAAATTGTGATAAAATAGTAGAAAAGTCCAAAAAGGAGCTCTTAATGAATACAAAAGAATTGATTGCTAGCGAGTTGGCTAGCGTCATTGATAGCCTGGACCAAGAGGCTATTTTAAATTTACTGGAAACCCCTAAAAACTCAGAAATGGGAGACATCGCTTTCCCTGCTTTTTCTCTTGCAAAAGTCGAACGTAAAGCACCTCAAATGATTGCTGCTGAACTGGCTGAAAAAATTAACAGCCAAGCCTTTGAAAAGGTTGTCGCAACAGGACCTTACGTTAACTTTTTCCTTGATAAATCTGCCATCTCTGCTCAAGTATTGCAAGCTGTTATCACGGAAAAAGAACACTATGCTGATCAAAACATTGGTAAACAAGAAAATGTTGTGATCGACATGTCTAGTCCTAATATCGCTAAACCATTTTCTATTGGTCATCTACGTTCAACTGTTATCGGAGATAGTCTATCACATATTTTCCAAAAAATCGGTTATCAAACGGTCAAGGTCAACCACTTGGGTGACTGGGGTAAACAGTTTGGGATGTTGATTGTTGCCTACAAAAAATGGGGCGACGAAGAAGCTGTAAAAGCTCATCCAATTGATGAACTTCTTAAACTCTATGTCCGCATCAACGCTGAAGCTGAAAATGACCCTAGCTTGGATGAAGAAGCACGCGAATGGTTCCGTAAACTTGAAAATGGAGACGAGGAAGCTCTCGCTCTTTGGCAATGGTTCCGTGATGAAAGTTTGGTGGAATTTAACCGCCTTTACAATGAATTGCAGGTTGAATTTGACAGCTATAACGGAGAAGCCTTCTACAACGATAAGATGGATGCAGTTGTAGACATTCTTTCTGAAAAAGGACTTCTTGTTGAGTCAGAAGGTGCCCAAGTTGTGAATCTTGAGAAATATGGAATTGAACATCCAGCCCTTATCAAGAAATCGGATGGTGCAACTCTCTATATCACTCGTGACTTGGCTGCAGCCCTTTACCGTAAAAATGAATACCAATTTGCCAAATCTATCTATGTCGTTGGCCAAGAACAATCTGCCCACTTTAAACAGCTCAAAGCCGTCTTGCAAGAAATGGGCTACGACTGGAGTGACGACATTACTCACGTTCCTTTTGGTTTGGTTACAAAAGAAGGAAAAAAACTCTCTACTCGTAAAGGGAATGTCATCTTGCTAGAGCCTACTGTTGCAGAGGCTGTTAGCCGTGCCAAGACCCAAATCGAGGCTAAAAATCCTGAACTAGAAAACAAAGACCAGGTAGCGCATGCTGTTGGTGTTGGAGCCATTAAATTCTATGACCTCAAGACCGACCGTACAAATGGATACGACTTCGACCTAGAAGCTATGGTATCCTTCGAGGGTGAAACTGGACCTTATGTTCAATACGCCTACGCTCGTATTCAATCTATCTTACGCAAAGCGGATTTCAAACCAGAAACAGCTGGCAACTATAGCTTGAATGATGCTGAAAGTTGGGAAATCATCAAACTCATCCAAGACTTCCCACGTATTATCAACCGTGCGGCGGATAACTTTGAACCTTCTATCATTGCTAAATTTGCAATTAGCCTGGCTCAAGCCTTTAACAAATACTATGCACATACGCGCATCTTGGATGAAAGCCCAGAACGCGACAGCCGTCTAGCCCTTAGCTACGCAACCGCAGTCGTTCTCAAAGAAGCACTTCGCTTGCTTGGAGTAGAAGCACCTGAGAAGATGTGATTCAGTTCTAACAATTGGAACTAAAGTTCCTAATTGTTAGAACTGAATCACTAGTAAAGACACTTGCCTAAACGCCTCACTAAACTAATTCAATCTACTCACTACTACTTCTTTATCATACAGGGAGATATCCTATGAGCCAATATGCTTATATCCTCGTTGTGATTAGCTTGGTTTTCCTTTTTCTGCTTAATAAGTACGAGAAGGAGAGACTGCAAAAACTCTACCAAGAACAACTTTTAAAGGATGAAACATTTAGGTCTGACATCAAAGAGAAAATTCACACGACTGAAAACATCAATGATGTCATTGCTTACATCAATAAAACTTATCATCTAGGAATGTTGCTATCAAAAGACATTACAGATCAATTGAAATAATCAAAAACCGAGAAGAAAGCTTCTCGGTTTTTTTAGGGCATAATTTTTATCTTCCAACTATAGCAAATAACATTTATATTAAAAATTTTATAGGTAATTTTCATCTCTGCTATAGAGGGGGATATAATAAGTTCTTTCTTCTAATGATTGAAAGATTGGTTTCAGCTTAACTTTCCAACTCATACAAATCTGCGATAATCGCTGCGACACGTTTGATATCTCCCAGCATACCTCGCATTTCAAAATCAGCCAATACAGGGAAGCCAAAACGTTGACTATATTGCTTGGCTGTCAGGCAGTATTGGTTATTAAAGTTACGATTTCCTGAACCAACCACACCAAAACACTTACTAGCATTGTCACCATAGGCGATAAAATCTCCCACTGGTGTCGTCAAAATCTCGACATCTCCGTTATCCACGCCATTCCCACCTTCTAGGTAAGTCGGCAAAAAAGCAACATAGGGATGGTCCATTTCATAGAAATCTTGGCCTTCTTTGACCAAATCCTTGATATGAATCTTTTGAACCTCAATTCCCTCGTACTGGGACAAGAGATAGTCTTTTAAGCGCGTCACAAAACTCTCCGTATTTCCGCTCAGACTGATGTAGACCAAGGAAACTTTTTTCATGTTCTCCTCCTTTTTTTAAATCATAAAAAATAACTACCAAGATTGTATCTTGATAGTTATGCTTTGTCAACTCTTAGGCAAGTTCTTCCTCTTCTTGAGTTTCTGTCAATTCTTTTTGCTGACGCCACATTTTATAGAAGACGATTGCTAGGAAGATAACATTGAGTACGATCCCAAAAATAGCAGAACCTTTGGCACCAAGCTCCGCTCCTATACGGATGTTAGGGTCTGTAAAAAGTAAAACCGCATCCTGAACGCCGATAAAGTTGTAGATAGAACCAACGATGGCAACGAAGACATAAGCAAGATAAGTATAGTTAGCCAATTGGATGTTTTTACGAACAAGGAAAACCAAAGACACAACCACCAGAATAACAGATAAGACAACCAAGAGAATGTTGAAGATAGAATGACCATGCTCCGATACCTTAATGGTGTAAGCAACGAGCTCCTTAGCATAAGTAGCATTAACACCTGATGCTGATGTTTCTAGATTGTTCATACCCTCCGCAGTAGGTACTGGAGATATGATTCCAAATAGTGACATTGCTGAGAGTAAGGCTGAAAAAATCAGTAATACCCATAGATAGATTGGTTTCTTTTTCATAATAGAACCTCCTGATATTATTATCGATATTATAGCACTTTTTGTAAAGGGATACAAATATTATAGTGTGGTTTCCACCTGTTTTCGGTAGGCTTTTGGCGATTTTCCGCACAATTTTCGGAACACTTTATAGAAATATCCAACATTACTGTAACCAACAGCATAACAAATATCTTCAATACTGTCACTAGTTGAAAGCAAGAGCTGCTGGGCAGCCTTAATGCGTTGTTTATTTAGTAACTCTGCGAAGGTCGAATTGGTTTCACGCTTAATCAACTGTCCCAGATAAACAGGATTGATAAAGAGATCCTTACTGATATCCTTGAGAGAAAGTTCTTTCTGATAATCACTCCCAATGACTTCTAGCACACTAACCACATTTTCATTCATCCGATATTGTCCAAAGAATCGAGTCAGAGTTTCCTTGATATAAGGAACCAATTCATCGAAGGTTTGAATAGCATGAATCGTTTTGACAATATCCGTCATATCATCAGCTTTGAGATGTTCAAACAAGTGAAAGACATCCATGACAAACTGGATAAAAAGCTGCTTGGTAATTGGAACACGGGGTGTATTTTCAAGAACTACCTTCTCCAAGAGATTTAACTCTTCTACGATTTGATTAAGATTTCCCTGAATGATAACCCTATAAATCGGTTCGTAATAGGCAAAGAGACTCTCAGACTGTTGTAGATTTACAGAACCGTAAAAGAGGGCTTTCTCAGCATTCAACTTCCAGCGTTCAAAGTGTTCTTGATAAGGAGCTTCAAAGGGAGTAACGACTAAACCATCTAGGGGTTTATCAGAAATAAAAATCTGCCAGTCTTGACCCAAGACATAGTAGGGAATGGTAAAAGATCCTTGTTTTTCCTTGGATAGGCCTATCCACCAATTCTCCTCACCTCCTAGATAACTAACAAATCCAGCCTCATCTAAATCTTGACTAAGGGTCTGACTTTTCTTTCCTCTCTCGCCGAGCTGACCTGCAATCTTCTCCAGCAGATTTCCCAACTCTACCTTATCAACAGGTTTGACCAAATAGTCCACCACACTAAGGTTCATGGCTCTTTTTACATAATCAAACTCCTGATAACCCGAGAGAAGGATATAGGCAATATCTGGTAAGATTTCTTTCATCTCCCGAATCATATCAAGCCCTGTTTTATCGGGCATATTGACATCTGAAATGATGACATCGACAGGATTTTCCTGAACATATTCTAGGGCTTCATCGGCATGACTGGCTGTTGCGACGACCTCCATATCCCACTTATCAAAGGGAATCAAACGTTTCAGACCTTCTGTCACCATGTACTCATCATCTACTAATAATACTTTATACATTTTCTCCCTTTCTACTCATCTTGAATTGTAATACGATACTGAACACCTGCTTGCTCCGCAGACTCTATAGTAATGGCATAGCGGTCCCCAAAATAGAGCACAAAACGCTCATGTACATTGACAATCCCGATAGACTGCTTTTGATCACTGTAACTGGCTTGGTGTTCAAAATGTCTCTGCCTTAATTTTTCTCGGATATTTGCCAGTTTTTCAGCCGACATACCACGGCCATTATCGACCACTAAAATTTCCACAAAACCATCCTGTTTAAGAGCCTTGATACTAATCACATTATCTGTCCGTCTATGGTCAACACCATGCGCGAAATAGTTTTCTACCAGCGGTTGCAAGGTAAACTTAGGAATTTTCATATTCTCTAGCTCTGGGTCTATCTTGAAACCATAGGCAATGGACTTGGGATAGCGAACCATGCAGAGATAGCTGTATTTACGACAAAATTCTAATTCCTGTTTGAGAAGGGTCTCTCTTTCGTCGGAAATATTGTTACGCAAGAGACTACTGAATTCATAAATGATATCTGCCAACTCATCTTGACTTTGCATAACTGCATACATACGCAAAAACTCCAGCGTATTATACATAAAATGAGGATTGATTTGAGCCTGTAAGGCTCGCATATTGGCATCCTTTTGACTAAGCTCTAACTGATAAATATCATGGATATTCTTTTCTAATCGATCCAACATATCATTGGTCGTCTCCGCGATTAGGAGCAATTCCTGATCCTTTTCAAGCGTATCAATGCGAAGACCTTCTTGCCCTTGGGCAATAGCTTGGATGGAATCCACCAAATCCACTACCTGCTTTTGATAATTAGCAAAAGTCTGCCTCAAAGTCAGATAGAGAATGACAATAAAGAGAAGGCTCAAACCCACAATCAAAGCAGAGCTAGCCACTGTTCCTTGTAAAACAAAGTTTTTAGGAACTGCCACCTGAACCTGATATCCATGAGAAGTCATACCAACAAACCAGTTCTCATGTTCCCTATTGACCCTCTCACCAATATGAAAAATCTCCGTATCAAATGGTGATGTCACAGTAACAGCCATCGGAATATGACCTCGGGTATTGTCAATAGCATGGTATAAAACTTCTGGATCCAAGGAGATGTAAATCACTCCTATAGATTGATCCGTTGCTGGGTCCAGAACTGGAATTCCAAAACTATTGACCTCTGGTTTAAAGGCCTCAGCAGGCAAGATATGACCACTTCTTTTATCCCTTGTTGACACATAAACTTCTTTAAAATCCTGCAAGACGATTGCAACACCCGTTATATAGTCATTTTGTACATAAAGATCATCAATATTTTCATACAGCGAAATAGAAGTTGACGAAGCCGCTTGATGCTCCAACAGCCAATAAAAATACTCAGATGTTGATAGACTAAAATACTTATAAACCCCTTGTATACGGTCTTGATTGGCTACTAAATCTTGCGCTAGCTGGGCTGACTCGCGATAATAATACTCCACCTCATCGACTGTTCGAGTGGTTACACGCTGGGCTACTCTTTGAGCTTCCTTTTCCCGTGAATCCCAGTCAGCGTATGAGAGTAAGATTGCAAAACTCGCAATAATAATCATCATAACTGAACTGTAGGTTCTCAGAAGCGTATGTAGCCAAAACTGCTTCATTCTATTTTGTCGCCAATTTTTCATGGATACTTTCATAGACCGGTTCCAACATATCACTGATAAAGAAATGCCACATCCCAATTCCTACAAAGAAAAGCAGGGCAGGCATATAGTAGCCAATTGCCACAAGTAGCACTGTCCCAAGAAGAACCTTGGCCACAGCTGCTAGACTCATAAAAATGCCAATCAAGGATAGTTTGAGACTATTTCGATAGGACAAATCAAAATAAACTTGTAATTTCAAAGATACTGTATAGGCCAAAAAGAGCAGGGCAACTACTAGAACATTCAAAAAGGTCGCAATCAAATGAATAATAGTCTGATGAGGCAATTGAACCAAGAGATACAGGCCATAGACCAAAACTAGATCCACCCCTAAAAAGCTATAGAAAATCCGGTTGCTTGAGACGAAATTTTGCTTATAAAGAGACCACGCCTCCTTCAAACTGTATTCCCGAAAGCTATAACCATGTTCTGCATATAGGCTCATCAAGGTGGCACTAGCCGGCGCTAGACCAAGGATAATCCCTCCTGCCAATGTTAATAGCCAAAAGAAGGCTGTCGCAATCATCCCTAAAAAGAAACGATTAAAGACAAAGTCTAAAAATCTACCCATGATATCCCCCTAAAAATAACTATGAAACTATTATATCATATTTCAAGCGTTTTCAAAAACTTCTAGTATCCATTTACAATCCCATAAAACCGTGGTACAATGAGAATTGTGAAAAAATTATCAGGAGACAATTCATGAAAAAATCTATCTTAACTACACTGCTTTTTGCAGTTCTTTACTTCCTCTGCATGGGGATTGGTGTCCTTTTGGGCAATTTCTTTGACCAAGCTGGAAACATGTTTTATGCGCCTGCCTTTACTGCCCTTTTCGGCGGTAGCGTCTATATGATCCTAGTCGCAAAAGTTCCGCGCTTTGGAGCCATTACCACTATCGGCCTTGTCATTGCCCTCTTTTTCTTGGGAACTAAACACGGTGCCGGTGCCTTCCTTCCTGGAATTATCTGTGGTCTCCTAGCAGATGCAGTAGCTAGCCTCGGAAAATACAAGGACCAAACTAAGAATTTTCTTTCTTTCATACTCTTTGCCTTTAGCACATCAGGACCAATCCTAATCATGTGGATTGCGCCCAAAGCCTATATGGCAACCCTTCTAGCAAGAGGAAAATCCCAAGAATATATCGACCGTATCATGGTTGCGCCAAACCCTGGAACCATCCTTCTATTTATCGCAAGTATTGTCATCGGAGCCCTAGTGGGTGCCTTGATTGGACAAGCCTTGAGTAAAAAATTTGCACAAAAAATCTAGTCAATAAAAAAGAGCCACACGGCTCTTTTTATTTATGACTCAAGACTTAGTCAAGAAATCTCCCAAGAATTGGATTGCAAAGATAATCAAAATGATAATGATAGTCGCCAATATGGTCACATCGTGATTGTAAGGGTTAATACTCAATGAAAATCAAAGAGCAAACTAGG
>NZ_KV794214.1:278035-280042 GCF_001808665.1 Streptococcus sp. HMSC070B10
TGACGAAGTCAGTTACATATACCTACGGCAAGGCAAAGCTGACGTAGTTTGAAGAAATTTTCGAAGAGTATAGCTCCATAAGCGATGGCTACGTTACCAATACCACCAGCTCCAACTGCCCCCGCCATGGCTGTTTCCCCAACAAGGGAAAAAGATCACAGTCGTCACACGAATCAAATCTGGAAGGCCTTCTAGTAAGTCTGGGCTTCCTCGGTTAAAATTTTTACCTGAAAAACTTCTTTTTTCTAGGGATAAAATCAACCCTATCACACTCACTACTAAAAACACCCACCAACAAAGCCTGATATCTTGTAAAGCTAAGAATGAAAATACAGACATTCCCAAGGGTAATGTTAGGGAAAAAATCATACTCAAGAGATTATTACTCCTAGCTAATACATCCGCACTCAAATTAGACAGTAACAAAGTATCTAATTTAGGCATTGATTTCGACATCAAATACATGACAAAGGCTAAGCAGGCAACACCTACTAGAGGAGAGAAATCTAAAATATTAGCAGTAGCCAGCAAGACAAACAGAATTGCATTGAGCGATAACAAGCTTGAAAAAGACCATTTCCCAAAATAATCATGGGGAGTTAAGCTACCAAGAATAGCTCCTCCCAAGCTAACACATTCAATTAAAAATAGGGCTTGAGCATAGCTGAGATGATAGATAGTATGGTCTAATAAGTAAAAGTGATAAATACCTCCAACAGCTCCTCCCAAAGTATTCATTACCAAAATGACAAGGATCATTTTAAACAATGATTTACTTTCTCTCTGCCTAAAGATATCATCCATGTCCACATAGATTGCCTTAACTTGTTGGAGTAAACTAATCGACTTATCCTCTACACTTACAGACAAATGCGTCAATTCTCTTCTATTTTTGAATAAAATGAGAGAAGATAGTAAAAAGAAACCAGCATTCACCATTGCAACAAAAGAAAAATTTTGATGACTGGTTGTGAGTAACCACACTCCTAAAGCTTGACCTCCTAGATTTGATAAATAGGAAACAAACTGAGTAAAGGAATAAGCTTCATAGAGCCTATCTTCCGAAATGTTATGCTGGATAATCGGCATACGCAGGCCTGCTGTATAATCTGATAAAATATCCGAACAGATATTAACCATACAGATAAAAGCAAACGTTACGAAGTTCTGGTCATGAATCACACTAGCAATCAAAAGAAATAGCAGACTTTGCACACAACCAACCCAGATAATTGTCCCTGCTTTATTCCGAGTATGATCCGCCTTAATCCCGACATAAAAAGTAAATAGGAAAGGTAAAATCGTAATCATATTCGCCATAAATACAGCTATATTTTTAAAGGGTAGACTCGCAGCATAAACGATAAATACCAGATTATAAATATAAGCTCCACTTGAGCTCAAAAATCTTGATAAGGTAAGTATCCTAAATAAATGATGTCTTAAGAATAGTTTCATAACAGGCCTTTCTCACATTTCAAAGAGTATTTCATTGAAACCAGTCTAACAAAAAAAGCGGGACTCCCCACTTTTTTGTAATATATTTTTTTCTGAAAATAGAAACTCTAGAGCCTAGAAACTACTAATTATCAATCCACCTACAAGCCTATTTATTTTTCGTCAATCGATGTAATGAGAATATATTACAAATCTTCATTTGAGAGCTGATTTGCAAAATAGTTTTCATAATATCTTGCACCATCTATATATTCTAAATCTTGTAAGATTGTAATGCCTCTCTGGATTTTTTCAAGACCCTTATTTTCTACTTTAAAAATAGTATCATAATACCCTTTAGCAATCATATAAATAATTTTAAGATAGGCTTGAGATTCTGGCAATTCTCGTTTTTCAATCTGAAAGATAAAATAGTCTGCTTTTAATTTATCCTTTTCCTCTATTGCTTTAAAGAGTCCATTAATCAAAATGGTATCAATAGCAATTTTGTTACTAGGTAAGGAGCCTAATAAATCTGTCTTTTGTAACATCTCCCTAGAATATTTAAAA
>NZ_KV794214.1:280142-353137 GCF_001808665.1 Streptococcus sp. HMSC070B10
CATAATTTCCCCAGATATCAATAGTAAAAAAATAGTCATAGAGAAAAGTCAGTTCTTCATCCGTTGCCCTTATTTCTGAATCAAAAAACACGAGAAGGCTTTTGATACGAATCATTTGTAAGAGATAGCTTTTTTTAGCACTTGATCTGTACTTTTTAGTCGTCTCTTCATACAAGGATTGGAGAGAATCAATCCCTTCTCTGTCATATAGATCCCAGAGATTTTCTTGAAAAGCCAGGACCTTTTTCTGAGAAAAACCACGTACCAAGTACATAAATTCATTCAAATCAGAGTGGATGTTATCTACGGCAGTAATCAATTTCATAGAGGATAAATCTGCTTCTCCACGCTCAAATTTGCTCAGCATGGAATAAGTAAACTCTCCTCCTGTCGCCTCCTGTAGGGATACATTCCGACTCTTTCTCAATTCTTTAAAAACTTCTCCCAGATTTTGCATATCGACTCCCCACAATTCTTAACTCTCTAACTCGTAAAAGTAACGACTGATAGTAGCTAGTATAGAGAACTTTAAGTCTTGACTGTACCTCAAACTCCTATGAATGATGTATAAATTGCCCAGCTCTTTTTATTTATGACTCAATTTCTTGGTCAAGAAATCTCCCAAGAATTGGATTGCAAAGATAATCAAAATGATAATGATGGTTGCCAAGATGGTCACATCATGATTGTAGCGGTTAAATCCATAAGCGATGGCTACGTTACCGATACCACCAGCTCCAACCGCACCGGCCATGGCTGTTTCACCAACAAGTGAAATCAAGGTCACAGTCGTCACACGAATCAAATCTGGAAGACCTTCTGATAGATAAACACCTACGATATCCCAGAATGTCGCCCCGCTCGCTTGAGCCGCCTCAATGACACCGCCATCCAGCTCAGCCAAGACAACCTGCACCTGACGGGCAAAGAAGGCAAAGACCGCAAAAGATAGGGGTACAATAGCCGCATTTGGCCCGATACTTGTCCCTACGATTAGGTGTGAGAAGGGTGACAAGACTGCCAAGAGAATGATAAATGGCACCGCACGGAAAATAGAGGTAATCTTGTCTAAAATCCAGAAGACGACCTTATTTTCCAAGACACCACCCGGCGCTGTCAAGACAAGGAAAAGACCCGCCACTAGACCCAAGAAACCTCCGATGATGAAGGAAAGAACTGTCATATAGAGGGTTAGGTAGATGGCTGTTCCCCAGCCTGCCTGACCAGCCCAGCCCATCTTATAGACATTTGGCAAATAGGTTTGAATCAATGATTCCATCTTACTGTCCTCCCTTCAATACTTTTAGCTGTACGCCTGCTTGACGAATGGCTTCTTGGGCACCTGCCAACGCTGCTTTTTCACCTGACAAGACCACCACCAATTCTCCAACAGGAGTACCATCGAGGATTTCGATATTTCCATAGAGGATATTAGCTGTTACTTGGTAATGCTTGTACAATTCATTCAAAAGTGGCTCGTCTGTTGAAGCACCCGCATACTTGAGCTGCACCAAGAGACTGTTTTCTGACAGATGTTCCACGATTTCTTGCTTCTCAATTTTGACCATAGCTTCATCAATGCCTGTGGCTGTTGAGATAAAGTCTTGAGTCAAAGGCTGTTTAGGATCTGAGAAGATTTCAAGGACGCTGCCCTCTTCAATCAAATGCCCATCCTGCATGACTGCCACACGATTGGCAATGTCTTTGACAATCTGCATTTCATGCGTAATCAAGACAACAGTCAAGCCTAATTTTTGGTTCAAATCTTGCAACAAGGCCAAAATCTGCTTGGTTGTCTTAGGATCAAGGGCAGAAGTTGACTCATCTGAAATCAAGATTTTTGGATCATTTGCCAAGGCACGCGCAATGGCTACACGCTGTTTTTGCCCTCCAGATAGTTGTGAAGGGTAGTTTTCAGCACGGTCTGCCAAGCCAACCAAGTCCAACAACTTGGCTACTTTAGCCTTCTTTTCTTCCTTGCTGAGTCCAGAATGTTTGAGGGCAAAGACTACATTCTCCTCTGCTGTCTTTTGGCTCATCAGGTTAAAATGCTGGAAAATCATCCCAATATCTTGACGTTTACGACGCAACTGTTCTGCCGTCAAAGTCACCTTGCCATCAAAAATCACATCATCGTCAATGGTGATTTTCCCTGCAGATGGTTTTTGCAAGAGATTAATCACCCGTACAAGGGTTGATTTCCCTGCTCCAGAATATCCAACGATTCCGTAGATATCCCCTTCTTGGATGTGAATAGTCACATCCTTGACCGCTGTGATGGTTCTCTTCTTCTGATGAAAAGTCACATCGATCTGATCTAACTTGATAATATCTCTACTCATAGCTTCTAATCAGCTCCTCTACTAATTCAATATGGGTGTAATAATCGGCGATTCGCACGTTCTCATCTCCACCGTGGTCTCGACTATTGGCATTTCCTAAACCGAAGGCCACCATTGGCACCTCTAGGGCATCAAAGACTGTATGCATAGGCCCTGTCCCAGCTGTAGTCGGCAAGACTGAAACGCCCTGTGGATAGAATTTCTTAGCCAACTCGATTACATTGAGAATGGCTGGCGCGCTCATATCGCTTCGATAGCTCATCTCTCCCAAGGTATAGTATAATTCTACCTTATCAAAGCCATTTTTGTCTAGCTGTTTCCGAATTTTTTCCAGAACATCATGCGGTTCTAGACCAGGAACCAAACGAACTTCTAACTTAGCACTAGCTTCTGCTGGCAAAATCGTTTTAACTCCTAGTCCTTGGTAGCCTGACTGAATCCCTTCGATATTAAGGGCTGGCTCAAAAAAGAATCGTTTTAGAAAGGCTGCGCGGTCCTCTTGTAAAAGAGGCAATTCCAAACCATAAATCTGGCTGATTTCCCCTGGATTGCGTTGAGCATAGGTATCCACCAAGGCCAATTCTCGTTCATTTGGTTCTTGAACTTCTTCGTACAAACCTTCAACCAAGATACGACCATCTGCTGCACGAAGAGACTGTAGGGCTTGAAGGAGGTACCAGGGAGCTGACTCCACAACCCCACCATAACTAGAGTGGATATCCACATCCGCACTTTTTACCTTGGCATCAAAGGTCACAATTCCTTTATTTCCACCAGAAATTTCCAGCTGTTCCAAAGCATTTTTGGTTCCTTGTTCCCAGACCAACAAATCTGCACCACGGAGTTTATCCGCATGCTTTTCTAGATACTTATCTAGGTCTGTCGAAGCGGATTCCTCCGCTCCCTCCATGATAAAACTGATATTGACAGGCAGGTCATCATGGTGTTGCATGTATTTTCTCAAAGCACTCAAACGAGCTGTGATATGACCCTTGTCATCGTCAACCCCACGCCCATACATGAAGCCATTGCGCACCGAAAGCGTAAAGGGATCCTCTGTCCACACCTGATCCCCGTCCGCTGGCACAGTGTCATAGTGGTTATAGAAAATTAGGGTCTTGGCATCTGGACGCGAACTCTTGAAATGCGCCATGACAAAGGGCGCCGTATAAGTCTCATCAATCTCCACTTCAGCTCCAACACGCTTGAAAATTTCACCCAGATAGTTGGCAACTTCTTTGAGACCCACCTGTTGGGCAAAGACCGACTTCTTAGAAATCAAGGTACGCAAAACCTCAAAATAATGCTGGGCTACATGATCCTTTTCAAATTTTTCAATCTGTTCTTGTTCGCTAGGAAAAACCATATTCTCTCTACCTTTCTATGAACCTATAGTCTTCTTTACAATCCATGCTCTATACAAAAGCAAGAGGTGGAATTTTCTCTCCCACCTCCCTGTTTCTTATTACCAAACTGGTTGATCCAAACCGTCTGATGTTTCTTCGATAACTTTTTTCACGTCATCTGTGTGGTAAGCTGCAACAACTTTCTTGATAGCATCAGCTTTTGGTGATGTTTCCCAATCTTTTTTCGCAACGATGATGTTGTACCATTGTTTTGAATTTTCATCAGCTTGTTCTTTGAAAAGTGCTTTCTTGTAGTCCAATTTTGCTTCTGTAACGAAGGTATTGTTTACAACGGCAGCGTCAACTGATGACAATGAACGAGCTGTTTGGCTAGCATCCAATTCAGTAATTTTCAAGTTCTTTGGATTTTCTTTGATGTTAGCAACTGTTGCAAGAGCAGTTCCTGAAACGTCCAATTTAATCAAGCCAGCTGATTGAAGCAAGTAAAGCGCACGGCTTTCGTTTGTAGCATCGTTTGGTACAGCGATTTCTCCGTTTGCTGGGATGTCTTCTACTTTAGTGTACTTGTTGTCACTTCCATTCAAACCTGAGTAAAGGCGAATTGGAGAGATGTAAGTATCAGCAATCGCTACAAGGTCTTTTCCGTTTTCTTTGTTCCAGTTGTTCAAGAAGTTATAGTGTTGGAAAGCGTTCAAGTCTACTTCGCCATCAGCAGTTGCCTTGTTTGGTTGTGAGTAGTCTGTGAACTCTGTAAATTCCAAAGTAATACCGTCTTTTTTAACTAATTCTTGAACTTTATCCCAACGAGCTTCTTCAGAACCGCTACGGTTAACAGTTGCGATTTTGATAGTTGTTGCATTGTCTGCTTTCTTTTCTGAGTTTCCGCAAGCTGCAAGAGTCAAACCTGCGACTGTAGCAAGGGCTGCTACACCAAGCCATTTTTTGATTTTCATGATTCTTTCTCCTTAAAAATAATACCGTACTAGTATCTCACAATTTGTTTGATTTCACAAATTGTTATTAGATAGCCAGATATATAGTTTAAAACTATATCCCTAAAAACTGAGAAATCACCCATCTTATTCAGAATGGATGATTTCAAGAAATTATTTAATATCAGCTTCTGCTGGTAGATAAGTGTCTCCGAAGAATTGTTTAGACAATTTTTCAAGAGTTCCGTCTTTGTAGAGTTCTTGGATACGTTTGTCTACAAATGTTTTCAACTCATCTTGACCTTTAGCAAGAAGTGGGTAAACATAAGGTTGTTGGTCGCTTGGAAGTTCGATCACTTTCAAGTTGTCCAAACCTTGGTCCTTGATGACTGTTTCAACACCGATTTTATCAAAAATCTTGTAGTCAAACTGGCCATCGCTCAAGCGTCCCATGATTTGTTGGAAGTCTGCTTTAGTATACTTTAGGACAGTTGGATTATCTGAATGTTGTTTGTTGTAGTCTTCTAGCTGTTTAGCAGAAGTTGTCCCTTGAACAACTTCTGTTGATTTTCCACCGATATCATCAAGCGATTTGATGCTAGGGTCATCTTTTTTCACTACAAGAACGTTAGGGTTTTTAGCAGTTGGAGCTGCATAAAGGTATTTTTCAGCACGTTCTTTAGTGTAGCTGATGTTGCTAACAGCCATATTGTAACGGTCGGCATCAAGTCCTGCAAAGACTCCTGACCACTCTGTCTTCTCAAACTTGACATCATACTTGTCAGAGTCTTTAAAGATAGCGCGAACCACTTCAATTTCGTAACCAGTCAATTCGCCATTTTCTTCATAGTTGAATGGTTTTGGTGTAGCATTAGTTGCAACGATAATTTCTTTCTTGCTAGTTGCTTCTCCTTCTTTCTTAGCACCACCTGAGCAAGCTGCTAGAACACCTGCAGCAACAAGCCCTAGGGCAGCAAGAGATGAGTATTTAACGATTTTTTTCATATCATTTCCTCCAAAATAGAATACCTTATAATTTTAACAGAAAAAGAGAATTTACGCCATTATATGATATCTATCTCTGTGATAGGTTTTCTTTATGGCTGATTTATACTCAATGAAAATCAAAGAGCAAACTAGGAAGCTAGCCGCAGGTTGTACTTGAGTACGGTAAGGCGACGCTGACGTGGTTTGAATTTGATTTTCGAAGAGTATTAAAAGACCAAACGCAAGACTGCAATTAAGACCACTCCAAAGAGAACTGTTCCGACAAGATTGCGGTAGCGAAAGGCTACCCAAGCTGTTGGAAAGACTGCTAAGAAGTCCAGCCATTTGATTTGAGGAAGGCTGCCAATCTTACCTGTCACTACGCTTGAAAGAATCAAGGCAAAGATAATAGAAACAGGCAAGAACTTCAAAAAACGCTCAACGATCGCAGGCAAGCCCTTATACTTGACCAAGATGAAGGGAATCATACGGGGAATCCAAGTCACTAAGCCAGAGAAAATAACTGCTAATAAAAGATACTTACTGACCATCTAACACCACCCCCATTGTACAACCAAGTAGCGTCGCAAACAGAACAGCTAGCGACTGAGACACCACTGTCAAGAGTAAAAAGAAAGACACCGCAACAACTGCTAGGATAATGAGCAGATTGCGGACAGGAATCCGTCTTTGCATAATCTGGAATTGCGAAGAAAAAATACCAATAAACATCCCAACCAGGGCAAAATCTAAACCAAAGATTTCTGGATTTGGCAGTAGGCCACCCAGAGCCGTTCCGACTACTGTCCCCACAAACCAAGCCACATAGCTATTGAGATTGTTTCCGTGCATCCACATAGGATTGACCTTGTCTGTATGGGCCAATTCGCCCATCAAAACGCCATAGGTTTCATCTGTCAAAAGGCTAGACATACCGATATTTTGCCAGAGACTAGTATGACGAAAATAGGTCGACGCATGCAAACTCAACAAAAAGAGACGCAAATTAATCAAAAAGACCGTCATAGCAATAGCTGCTACAGGCGCTTGAACCGCAATCAAGGCCAACATAGCAAACTGGGCACTCCCAGCATAAACAAAGAGGCTCATCAAGCCCATCTCAACAGGTGTCACATAGGGCGCACCGATAATCCCACAGGCAAGGCCAATACTGACATAACCAAGGGCTGTTGGCATAGCTGCCTGCGCCCCCTCCCAAAATCCTTTTTCTTTCATATTTCTCCTCATATTGTCTTAATAATACTCAATGAAAATCAAAGAGCAAACTAGGAAACTAGCCGCAGGTTGTACTTGAGTACCGCAAGGCGAAGCTGACGTAGTTTGAAGAGATTTTCGAAGAGTATAAGTAGGCTGAAAAGGCTCCAGCCACAGCATGGACTATTATAACACATTCAGGAAAGAGAAAAAAGTCTGCTGATTGTAATCAGACAGACTCCATTTTATTCCATCGTATCAAAAGCGAGGCTTGGCTTGGCATTGAGATCCAAGCCTGCGAAGTTTTCTTTATTCCACTCGCTGACGCTGGCATAGGCAATCATGCCTGCATTGTCTCCGCAGAGGCGAAGTGGGGGGATAATGACCTTGACATCTGTGATTTCGGCTGCTAGGCGTTCTCTGAGACCTTTATTGGCTGCCACACCACCTGCCACGACTAAGGTTTTAACAGGGTATTTCTCCAAAGCCTTCTTGGTTTTTGCCATAAGAATGTCCATAACTGCTGCTTGGAAGGAAGCACACAAGTCCTCTGTAGACAAACTTTCTCCCTTTTGCTCGGCATTATGATGCAGATTGATAAAGGCCGATTTCAAACCTGAGAATGAAAACTCCAGATTATCTTCCTTAATCATGGCACGAGGGAAATCATAAATATCCTGTCCCTGATGAGCTAGCTCGTCAATCTCACGACCAGCAGGATAGGTCAAACCCATGACACGGCCAACCTTATCATAGGCCTCACCAACCGCGTCATCTCGCGTTTCCCCAACAATCTTGTAGTCACCAGCCTCCGAAACATAAACCAACTCTGTGTGCCCACCGCTAACCAAGAGGGCTAGCAAGGGAAACTCCAAAGGCTCCACACTCTGAGCGGCCATGAGGTGGCCAGCCATGTGGTTAACGGGAATCAGCGGAAGCCCATGTGCCCAAGCAAAAGCCTTGGCAGCTGACAAACCAACTAGTAAGGCTCCGACCAAGCCCGGTCCATAGGTAACCGCCACAGCTGTTACGTCCTCTTCGGTAATTCCTGCTTCTGCTAGAGCCTCCTCGATACAGGCTGTAATGACCTCGACATGGTGACGACTAGCTACTTCTGGCACTACGCCCCCAAAACGTTTGTGGCTCTCGATTTGACTAGCAATGACATTGGACAAGAGCTGGTCGTCGTTTTTTAAGACAGCGACACTGGTCTCATCACAGGATGTCTCAAATGCTAAAATATATCTATCCTTCATCTATTTCTCTCTTCATGATGATGGCGTCCTCGACTGGGTCATGGTAGTAGGCCTTTCGCTCAGCGATGACTGCCATCTTTTCTTTCTTGTAAAATGCTTGCGCTCTTTGATTTGACTTTCTAACTTCGAGAAAAATCTCCTTGTATGTCGGCAATTGAGCAAACAAGGTCGAGGCAATCCCCTGACCCTGATAGGCTCCTTTAACAGCGATTTGCAGGACTTCTGCCTCAAAGATATTTTCCTGCACAGCTAGAAAGCCAATCACTTCTGCCCCATCATAAGCCAGAGCATACCAAGTCTGGTCTTGGGACAGGTCTGCTTGGATTTGTTCCAGAGTCCAAGGACTGACTGGGTAAACAGTTACCATGACAGCGTAGATGGCTTGAGCCAAGTCAGGCTGTTGTTGGATTCGTTTGATTTCTATCATAGGCGTTTAATGTAAGACTCGCCAGACTCGGTGTGATTCTTGAGCCAGTTTTCCTCAGCCTCAACACGTTTGAGGTAGTTCGGCACAAAATCATGCAAGGAGTCTGCTTCCTTGTCCCAAGCCAAAAGAGCAAGATTAGCTGCATTTGGCAGGGTTTCTTTGTAATTAGTCCTTGGCAAGTGTTCTTGAATCTGCTCCACAAAGGGGGCAACTTCTCCGACAAAGGTAACCTGACTAGCCCCCTTGATTAACTCAATCACTCGCTCAAAGGGTAAGTGCGCTTCTGGCATGACAGACTTAGCATTTTCATAAAATCCTGCATAAACATTGTTGCGACGCGCATCCATCAAAGGAACGAACAAACCTTCTTGTTGGTAGGGCACCAAAGCCAAGAGGCTAGACATACCAACCAACTCAATGTTCAGAGTATGAGCAAGTGTCTTAGCAGTTGCTACCGCAATTCGCAAACCTGTGTAGCTACCTGGCCCTTCCGCCACCACGATTCGGTCCAAATCCTTGGGCGTCCAATCCAAACTTGCCATCAAAAAATCAATGGCTGGCATGAGGGTAATACTGTGATTTTTCTTGATATTAATCGTCGTCTCGGCAAGAACCTGCTTGTCCTCTAAAATAGCGAGAGAAAGAGCCTTGCTGGACGTATCAAAAGCTAATACTTTCATAACACATTCCTATCTTTTTGTCTGCTTACTATTATACTACAAAAGCTGGCACATGGGAATTTTCTTTATCCCCAAACAAAAATGCCCCAGCATGAGCAGGGCATCTAAGCATTTAATCCAAAGTAAAATACAAACCAAACGACATAGGTTACGAGGAGGAGAAAAAGCGAGTAGAGCATCACAAAAGCAAGCTTCTAAAGGAATTTTTTTTGCGGTGTCCCAGATATACAAACAGAGCATTCCCTCTTAGACACAGGCTACAAAGACTATAAACACCAAGAGGCCAACCCTATCGCAAATTCAAACAAACTAAACATTCTTAATCCTACTTTTGGTATTCCTATTTTTATATAAACTGTTGACTATGTTGGTCTATCAATGTTAAAATGTAATTCAACACTGGTAGGAAAATCAGGTTGAGTCGTTGACTCTTCGGGTTGCGGTGCTATCCCTGAAACTTTGGTTTCTAAAGAACTGGAATTGCGATTGAACAATTCGCCCCCAGTGTTCGACAGCTCTTGACTTCGGTCAGGAGCTTTTTGATGCTTTTAAAGTTGATTCCCTCAGTAAGTTATAGTAAAATATAAATATTGAGAGGATAACGTAGAGCGACTGGTAACAGAGCGTTCAAAGGTACCAACTTCTGGTACGGGTGTGGGACTGCCTTCAGCTTTGAGCTGTAAAGACCCCTGACTACCATTGGTCCTCTCTTTTTGCTTACTCTTAAATTAAGTGCTTGTCTTTGCCTTTTAGTAAGCACTCCACTCCATCTTGCTATTTCTACATCGTTATACTTATAGATTGACTTCTTAACCTCATAGATGATAGAATTAAGTAAAGGTTGAGATTTGGTCCGACTTGGTGACAAGTCTTTCAAAGGTTGTGATTCAATCACTTCAGGTAATGGTGCTGCCCCTTGAGCTTGCTCAGAAAGATCCCTTAATTTTGTCTCAGCCTTTTTATTTGCTCTTGAGATTTCTCAAGAGCTTTTTCTTTTTTCAAAGATATCATTCTGTCCCAACCATCTACACCAACGATTAATGAAACTAGAACTATATTCTCCCTTAAATCTACTATCTCTTTAGATTTCCCCTTTAATTATAACACCTAAGCGCTCTCCGAACGAATCCTATCTATCTTTTGCTCCCTCTTCCCCTCCCGACTTTCTCGTTTCCGTCTTTTACTAATTTTTCATTTTGTGGTATAATTGAAATAATTGTAACGAATCAAGGTCAATTTAGACACAAAATGGAATGAAATCAAGCAAATCTCTGCTAAAAGTTTGGAATAAGCTGACCTGTAAATAGAAAGGAACTATATGATTTACAAAGTTTTTTATCAAGAAACAAAAGAACGTAGCCCACGCCGTGAAACAACACGCGCACTTTACCTAGACATCGATGCCAGCTCAGAACTTGAGGGCCGTATCGCTGCTCGCCAACTTGTCGAAGAAAATCGCCCAGAGTACAATATCGAGTATATCGAACTCTTGTCTGATAAATTGCTAGATTACGAAAAAGAAACTGGCGCCTTCGAAATTACGGAGTTCTAATATGGCCTACACTCTTAAACCTGAAGAAGTCGGCGTTTTTGCCATCGGTGGTCTGGGAGAAATCGGGAAAAACACATACGGGATTGAATACCAAGATGAGATTATCATCGTCGATGCTGGGATTAAATTCCCAGAAGATGACTTGCTGGGTATCGACTATGTCATTCCTGACTACTCTTACATCGTGGACAATATCGACCGCGTCAAGGCTGTCTTAATCACACACGGACACGAGGACCACATCGGTGGGATTCCATTCCTGCTCAAGCAAGCAAATGTCCCGATCTATGCTGGACCGCTTGCCCTGGCTTTAATCCGTGGAAAACTCGAAGAACACGGCCTCCTGCGCAACGCCAAACTTTACGAAATCAACCACAACACTGAGTTGACCTTTAAAAATCTCAAGGCAACTTTCTTTAGAACTACTCACTCTATTCCAGAGCCTTTGGGGATTGTCATTCATACTCCTCAAGGAAAAATCGTCTGTACGGGTGACTTCAAGTTCGACTTTACTCCAGTTGGAGAACCTGCAGACTTGCACCGTATGGCTGCTCTTGGTGAAGAAGGCGTTCTCTGCTTACTTTCTGACTCGACAAATGCAGAAGTTCCAACCTTTACCAACTCTGAAAAAGTCGTTGGCCAGTCCATCATGAAGATTATCCAAGGCATCGAAGGACGTATCATCTTTGCATCCTTTGCCTCAAATATCTTCCGTCTCCAGCAAGCAACAGAAGCTGCTGTTAAGACTGGACGTAAGATTGCGGTCTTTGGTCGCTCTATGGAAAAGGCCATTGTCAACGGAATCGACCTTGGCTACATCAAAGCTCCTAAGGGAACCTTTATCGAGCCAAATGAAATCAAAGATTACCCTGCAGGCGAGGTTTTGATCCTCTGTACAGGTAGTCAGGGTGAACCGATGGCGGCCCTCTCTCGTATCGCCAATGGAACCCACCGTCAGGTACAACTCCAACCAGGCGATACGGTTATCTTCTCTTCTAGTCCGATCCCTGGAAACACTACTAGCGTCAACAAGCTGATTAACATCATTTCTGAAGCTGGTGTCGAAGTTATCCACGGTAAGGTTAACAATATCCATACATCTGGACACGGTGGTCAGCAAGAGCAAAAACTCATGCTCCGCTTGATTAAGCCAAAATACTTCATGCCTGTCCACGGTGAATACCGCATGCAAAAAGTCCACGCTGGACTAGCGGTAGATACTGGTGTTGAGAAGGACAATATCTTTATCATGAGCAATGGTGATGTGCTTGCCCTTACTGCTGACTCAGCTCGTATTGCAGGCCATTTCAACGCCCAAGATATCTATGTAGATGGAAATCGTATCGGTGAAATCGGTGCTGCTGTCCTCAAGGATCGTCGTGATCTATCTGAAGACGGTGTCGTTCTGGCAGTCGCAACCGTTGACTTCAAGTCGCAGATGATTCTGTCTGGTCCAGATATCCTCAGCCGAGGCTTTGTCTACATGAGAGAATCTGGTGACTTGATTCGCCAAAGCCAGCGCATCCTCTTCAATGCAATTCGTATCGCACTGAAAAACAAGGATGCTAGCGTGCAATCTGTCAATGGCGCCATTGTCAACGCTATTCGCCCCTTCCTCTATGAAAATACAGAACGTGAACCGATTATTATCCCAATGATCCTCACACCAGATGAAGAATAATACTCTTCGAAAATCAAATTCAAACCACGTCAGCGTCGCCTTACCGTATATATGTTACTGACTTCGTCAGTTCTATCCACACCTCAAAACAGTGTTTTGAGCAACCCTGCGGCTAGCTTCCTAGTTTGCTCTTTGATTTTCATTGAGTACAAGTCAACAAAACAGCCCCGTCTTCGGAGCTGTTTTTTCTATGCTTTCTTTTCTTGATTTTTAGAAATACTACGATTTTTACCTTCAAGATACACCATAAGAATGGAGATATCTGCTGGGTTAACACCAGAGATACGGCTAGCTTGGCCGATGGTTTCTGGATTGATGAGTTTGAACTTCTGACGGGCTTCGGTCGCGATAGAATCAATGTCATCCCAATCAATATTGGCTGGAATGCGTTTTTCTTCCATGCGTTTCATCTTGGCAACCTGATCCATAGCTTTTGAGATGTAACCCTCGTATTTGATTTCTGTTTCAATCAATTCGATAATCTTGTCATCCAAGTCCTCTGCTGCTGGTCCGATAAAAGCCACCACATCTTGATAAGAAACTTCTGGACGGCGAAGGAATTCCTTGGCTGTCACTGCATCGGTCAACGGCTTGAAGCCCATTGCCTCAACCTTGGCATTGGTTTCCTTGACTGGCTTGAGTTTGATACTGTCGAGACGCTTCATCTCATTGTCAAATTGATTTTTCTTAATCTCAAATCGAGCCCAACGTTCATCATCCACAAGTCCAATCTCGCGTCCCATCTCTGTCAGACGCATATCAGCGTTGTCATGACGGAGGATGAGACGGTACTCAGCACGACTTGTCAATAGACGGTAGGGTTCAATGGTTCCCTTGGTCACCAAGTCATCAATCATCACCCCGATATAACCATCACTACGCTTCAAAATCAACTCAGGCTTGCCTTGGATTTTCAGAGCCGCATTGATACCCGCGATAATCCCTTGCCCAGCAGCTTCTTCGTAACCTGACGTTCCATTTGTCTGACCAGCAGTGAAAAGTCCTGAGATTTTCTTGGTTTCCAGTGTCGCACGCAACTGATGAGGCAAGACCATATCATACTCAATGGCATAACCTGTTCGCATCATCTCTGCATTTTCCAAACCTTTGATAGAATGAACAAGTTCACGTTGCACATCCTCAGGCAGACTGGTTGAAAGTCCTTGAACATAGACTTCCTCTGTATTGCGCCCTTCTGGCTCAAGGAAGAGTTGGTGGCGCTCCTTATCTGCAAAGCGTACAATCTTGTCCTCAATCGACGGACAGTAACGAGGCCCCACTCCCTTGACCACACCTGTAAACATAGGCGCACGGTGGAGGTTGTTTTGGATAATCTCATGACTGGTACCATTGGTATAGGTCAACCAGCATGGCACCTGATCCTTGACATAATCCTCATCACGTGAAGTATAAGAGAAGTGATTAGGCGCTTCGTCTCCTGGCTGAATCTCTGTCACATCGTAGTTGATAGAAGAAGCCTTGACACGTGGAGGGGTTCCCGTCTTGAAACGACCAATTTCGAGTCCCAATTCCTTGAGATTGTCAGCTAGGTTAATCGAAGCTAGGCTGTGGTTTGGTCCTGATGAGTACTTGAGATCTCCGATGATGATTTCCCCACGGAGAGCAGTCCCTGTCGTCACAATAACAGCCTTGGCAGCATATTCTTGATGGGTCGCTGTGCGTACACCGACAACCTTTCCATCTTCGACCAAGATCTCATCAATCATGGTTTGACGAAGGGTCAGATTCTCTTGATTTTCAACTGTCTTGCGCATTTCCTTAGAGTAAAGCTCCTTGTCAGCCTGCGCACGAAGGGCACGGACAGCTGGCCCCTTCCCTGTGTTAAGCATCTTCATTTGGATGTATGTCTTGTCAATGGTTTTGGCTATCTCGCCACCGAGGGCATCAACTTCACGTACAACAATCCCTTTGGCAGAACCACCGATAGAGGGGTTACAAGGCATGAAGGCCAGCATTTCAATGTTGATGGTCGCAAGCAAGACCTTACACCCCATACGGCTAGCGGCCAAGGAAGCCTCGACCCCAGCGTGTCCCGCACCAATTACAATAATATCGTATTCTTCAGTAAAATTATAAGTCATTTCTTAACCTTTCAAAAATTTCTCGTAAATAAGGAACTAACTTCTCCTCCTCTAGAGCTTGAGCCATAGTAACCCATTTAAAGTGCGTATGCTCTTCAGGATCTAATCTGATAATTGGCTTCTCCCCAACCCACTCTACTTTATAAACTAAGCGAGTAAAGACAGTATCCTTAGAGGTATCCAGTTGACTATCTTCGTGAAGAAGTTTGAGTGAACTGCTATCTAGCCTAACTCCCGCTTCTTCAATACATTCTCTAAGAGCTCCATCTCGCGGAAGTTCACCCTTTTCAACCCCGCCACCAGGAATATCCCAGTAAGTTGGATAAACATTGGGTTGTCCTCTTTTAATTTCCGAACGCTGAATGAGCAAATAATCATCACCACTATGAACAAGTACATGGGCAATAAGCTTAACCATTATTTTCTCCCCTATTCCTCAAGATGAATGTGTCTTAGTTGGCCATCCCAATCTGGTAGGGCTGTTTTTAAAAAAGCTGGAACTAGATTGATACCCTCAAGCTTGTCTATGTCAATCCATTCACAGGGCTGCCTTTTCTCATCTTCCTGCATGGTCAATGGGGCATCCTCAAGCAAGTCCACCAGATAATGAAACTCGATGTTGTGCCAATAGACACCATCTTCTTCAAAACGATTTTCAACCACAAAAGCTAGTTGCCCAGCTTGAGCTTTGACACCCAGTTCTTCCCTCACTTCACGAACTACCGCGTCCTCCGTTCTTTCATTGACTTGAATCGCACCACCGATAGTGTAATACTTGCCATTATCTTTGGTAACTAGGAGCTTGCCATTTTGGAGAATCAAGGCTGTCGCCCGAACGCCAAAAACTGTATTTTCCACTTTTGTCCGAAAATCTTGTTGAATCATTCTTGTCCTTTCCTTTAAACGACACAAAAACAGTCAAAACTCCAAAGAAGTGCAGGACAAAAAAGCCTGCAACATCCATGAGCTTTGACCATCATTTCTATTGCTTCTATTATTGTAGCAAATTGAGAAAATTTGTCAATCTAAATGTACTGACAAACTTGTCCATCGCGGTAAGCATTGTCAATCAAGCCACCACCTAGACACTCTTCCCCGTCGTAAAAGACAACTGCCTGACCTGGTGTGATGGCGCGTTGCGGTTCTGCAAAGATAACCTCTGCCTTGTCTCCTTTGACATGGACGGTCACCTTCGAATCAGGCTGACGGTAGCGGAATTTAGCCGTACATTCGAGCGTAAACTCCTCTGGCATGTCACGAGTAAAGTGAACTTGACTAGCCTCAAGGCTGGTTGACATGAGCGAATCATGGTAGAAACCTTGTCCGACATAGAGAATATTCTTACTCAGATCTTTTCCGACAACGAACCAAGGGGCATTGTCACCACCGTGTTGTCCACCGATACCAAGCCCGCCACGCTGACCAATCGTATAATACATAAGGCCTGCATGCTCGCCCATATCGCGACCATCCACAGTCATCATACGGCCAGGCTGAGCTGGCAGGTAGTTGCTGAGGAAATTTTTAAAGTTCTTTTCTCCGATAAAGCAAATCCCTGTCGAGTCTTTCTTCTTAGCAGTTGCAAGGCCTGCTTCTTCTGCTAGTCTGCGAACTTCAGGCTTTTCCAAATGTCCCAAGGGGAACATGGTTTTTTGGAGTTGTTCTTGCGACAGTTGGCTGAGGAAATAGGTTTGGTCCTTGCCATTGTCCACGCCACGAAGCATGTGAACGATGCCATCCTCATCACGCGCCACTCGGGCATAATGCCCAGTCGCTACATAGTCTGCCCCCAAGGTCATGGCATAGTCCAAAAAGGCCTTGAACTTGATTTCCTTGTTACACATAACATCTGGATTTGGCGTGCGCCCTGCACGGTATTCCGCTAAGAAATACTCAAAAACGCGGTCCCAGTACTCTTTTTCAAAGTTGACAGAGTAGTAGGGAATGCCAATCTGGTCTGCCACCGCAGCCACATCCTTGTAATCTTCGGTCGCCGTACAGACGCCGTTTTCATCTGTGTCATCCCAGTTCTTCATGAAGATACCGATCACATCGTAGCCCTGCTCCTTGAGAAGAAGAGCCGTCACCGACGAATCGACACCACCACTCATCCCCACAACAACACGTGTTTTAGAGTTATCACTCATGGTAAGTCTCCCATCTATTCGTTTATTCACGATTGAAGGTCGTGTGTGCTTTAACGATTGAAGGTCGCTTGAGCAGTATTCATTATAACATGCTTGGTTATAGAAGACAAGAAAGAGGCTGATAATCTGATATTCTATTTGATAGAAACAGAAAAATAATTAAAAAAGGGCAATGAACAGTTAAATCTCGATTCTACTTATAAACTTATTTATAAAATAAGCTAAAAATGATATACTGTAATGAGGAGGAAGTCGTACATGATCCCTTTAAGATACTACCATCCATGTACGTAGTACGATTGTGAAAAACTACAAAGATATTCTAACATCAAAAAATACTATTTTTACTATCATTATTGTTGTAGGTCTTGGACTTTTAATAGGTTTAGTCATTCATCAAGAACATATCCAAGCAGAGAGAGGGAACATCGCTCTCAGCAAACAACATAAGAATGGACAAGATGTCGAACAAGTAAAAAATGCTATTAAAAACTTCAATATTGATTCTGAAACGATTATAGAGGATTGGAAAAAAATTCAAGAATTAAAGCCGACCACTGACGAAGGCAAAAAGACATTAGCAGATTTTCTTACTTCTACGGCCGATAAAATCACTAATCATTATACTGAAAAAGCTTTAAAATTAGATATAAAGGAATCCGATAGCCAATTCGGAGATAAACAAACACTTGAAACAGCCATCACTTCCTTACAAAAAATACTAGAAATTATTAAAAGTGTCAACTCCACAAGCGAACAAGCCACTATTGATGAAAAAATAAAACCCATTCAAGAACTGATTTCAAAATTCCAAAAGCAAGTTGAAGTCTTGACCAAAAAGGAAGAAGAACAAAAGTCTAATAAAAAAGAAACAGAAACGACTAGTAACGTTGAGGGAAGAGAAAGCTATTCTTCAGAAGTAGGTAGCTACACTCCAAGCTATACTGAGTCAAATGGGTACAGATATAATTCACAAGCACCTGCAAGCGAGCAATACTCATCTGATAGTGCTAGAAGTGGGGGAAATACTGCTGTCAATACACGAGATCAAGCTACTGATACTGCAGGAACCCAAGGAGATACGAATACCAATAGTAATAATGCTGAAGTTCGCGATACCAACAGTAATAATCGCACTAATTCAGCTGGAGAAACTCCAGAATCTCGTCAGCCGTAAGCAATCTGTTATTACTACTATTTAAAAATTGTCTTTTGTCAAATAAAAGCACACAAAAAGAGCCATCAAAGGCTCTTTTTCTATTTCTTAATACCAGCCGTTGTTAAGCCAGAAGTTTTTAGCAGCAGTCCATGAACCGTAACGTCCTGCAACATAGGCATCTGCCACACGTTCTTGGTTAGCAGCTGAGTAGTCACCATTCAAGTATGAATCTGTCAATTGGTAACGTCCGATGTATTGGCCGTTTGTAGCTGTGTAGCTACCACCTGATTCTTTTTGAGCAATCCATTCTTTAGCTTCTGCTTCAGATCCGCTTACAGTTGCAGCTGGTGCTGAAGTTTCTGCTGTAGTAACAGTTTCTTCTGCCGCAGGTGCGCTTGCCACTGGAGCTGCTTCTTCTGCTACTTCTGTAGTTTCTGCTGCTGGAGCTGAAACAGTTTCATCTTGAGCAGCTGGTGCTGCATAAGTAGTTGGCGCTGGTGTTGCAGCAGGCGCTACAGGGCCATCGATAACCAACTCTTGACCAACATAAATCAAATGAATGTTGTCAATGTGGTTGTTTTCTGCCAATTTCTCAACAGTTGTGTTGTGAGTTTCAGCGATTTCTGAAAGTGTATCACCTTCTTTAACAGTGTAAGTTGATGATTCTTGAGCAGATACAAATGATGGAGCAAATACTGCAAACAAGGCAGCTACTCCTGCAAGAGTTGTTTTAATCTTTTTAGTTGTTGATTTCATATTTGAAAATTCTCCTTCTTTCTATAGTTCTATCATACCCTTTAAATATTACCGTTTCTTGACACTTTTATGTAGAAATATTACAAAATTATTTTTTATTCCCCTAAATAAGCTATTTTTTGTTACAAAAGATGCTTTTTTATGCTATTTGTAGTGTAAAAAGGTTTTCATCCACAATTAAAGCCAAGACCTTCATTCTTTGATATAATAGAGATAAGAATTTTTATAAGGGGAAACTGATGAAATCACTTCGTTTTCAATCTGTCTTTGATATCATCGGACCAGTTATGATTGGCCCATCTAGTAGTCATACCGCTGGTGCTGTTCGTATTGGGAAGATTGTCTCTTCCATTTTTGATGATACTCCGACAGAAGTCGAATTCCAACTATTTAACTCATTTGCCAAGACCTATCGTGGCCACGGGACAGACCTAGCCCTTGTTGCAGGTATTTTGGGCATGGACACAGATGATCCTGAAATCCCAAACAGCCTGGAAATTGCCCACAAACGTGGTATCAAGATTGTCTGGACCATTCAGAAAGACAGCAATGCCCCTCACCCAAACACTACTAAAATTACCGTTAAAAATGCCCACAAGACCATCAGTGTGACTGGTATTTCTATCGGTGGAGGAAATATTCAGGTAACCGAACTCAATGGCTTTGCCGTCTCTCTCAATATGAATACACCGACTATCATCATTGTTCATCAAGATATTCCAGGTATGATTGCCCTCGTAACAGAGGCTCTTTCACGCTATGGTATCAATATCGCCCAGATGAATGTTACTCGTGAAAAAGCTGGTGAAAAAGCCATTATGATTATCGAAGTTGACAGTCGCAACTGTGATGAGGCTATCGAAGAAATTCGAAAAATCCCTCATCTCCACAATGTCAATTTCTTTAAATAGGAGGAAGTATGTTTTATTCTATTAAAGAATTGGTTGAGCAAGCAGATCTGGACTTTCAAGGAAATGTCGCAGAACTCATGATTACAACAGAGTTTGAATTGACCGGCCGCGAACGTGAAGAAGTCTTCCTTCTCATGGAACGCAATCTAGAAGTCATGAAAGCCTCTGTCCAACTCGGCCTCAATGAAAATAAATCTCGTAGTGGCCTGACAGGTGGAGATGCTGCCAAATTGGATCACTACATTAAAAACGGAAAAACTCTGTCAGATTACACGATTCTCTCTGCTGCCCGAAATGCCATCGCAGTCAATGAACACAATGCTAAAATGGGCTTGGTTTGTGCCACTCCGACCGCTGGAAGTGCTGGCTGTCTGCCTTCCGTTCTCACTGCTGCGATTGAAAAATTAGACCTCAGCCACGAGCAACAGCTGGATTTCCTCTTTGCTGCGGGTGCCTTTGGACTAGTCATCGCAAACAATGCCTCTATCTCAGGTGCTGAGGGCGGTTGCCAGGCCGAAGTCGGTTCGGCCTCTGCTATGAGTGCTGCCGCCTTAACTCTAGCTGCAGGTGGGACACCTTATCAGGCCAGTCAGGCCATTGCCTTTGTCATTAAAAATATGCTAGGCCTCATCTGTGACCCTGTTGCCGGCTTGGTCGAAGTTCCCTGTGTCAAACGTAATGCCATGGGAGCTAGCTTTGCCTTCATCGCAGCAGACATGGCTTTGGCAGGTATCGAATCTAAAATCCCTGTGGATGAAGTTATCGATGCCATGTACCAAGTGGGGTCAAGCATGCCAACTGCCTTTCGTGAAACGGCTGAAGGTGGACTGGCTGCCACACCAACTGGTCGTCGCCTCCAAAAAGAAATTTTCGGAGAATAAGTTTATCAAATAGGAGAAACCATGACCTCTATCACAGCGATTTTTTTCGATCTGGATGGAACCCTCGTTGACAGTTCTATCGGGATTCACAATGCCTTTACCCATACCTTTAAGGAGCTGGGGGTACCTAGCCCTGATGCCAAAACTATTCGCGGTTTTATGGGACCACCTCTCGAAAGTAGTTTTGCGACCTGCCTTCCCAAAGAACTAATCTCTGAGGCTGTTCAGATATACCGTTCTTACTACAAGGCAAAAGGCATCCATGAAGCTCAACTCTTTCCTCAGATTGTAGACTTGCTTGAGAAGTTATCGAGCAGTTATCCACTCTATATCACCACTACAAAGAATACCCCTACCGCTCAAGATATGACTAAAAACTTGGGAATCCATCATTTCTTTGATGGCATTTATGGCTCCAGCCCTGAAGCACCTCATAAGGCAGATGTCATTCGCCAAGCCTTACAGACACATCAACTAGCACCAGAACAAGCCATCATCATCGGAGATACCAAGTTTGATATGCTTGGAGCTCAAGAAACAGGCATTCAGAAATTGGCTGTCACTTGGGGATTTGGAGAACAAGCAGATCTACTAAACTATCAGCCTGATTATATCGCTCACAAACCCTTAGAAGTTTTGAAGTATTTTCAATAATATAACGGAGACTGGGCAAATACTCAATTTCATACTCTTCGAACCACGTTAGTTTTCTCTGTAACCTCAACGCTGTGCTTTGAGTAACCTTCGGCTATCCTCCTAGTTTGCTCTTTGATTTTTATTGAGTATCAGAATAAAATGAAGCAAGTTTACACATAACAAAACGCATATTACCAAGGTTTTTCTATTCCTGATAATATGCGTTTTTTGATTGTAAATATTTTTTATTCAACGTGGGTAGTTTGATTGGCAAAGGCGATAATAGCTTGCTTCAACTCATCTCCACTAAGAGTGCAGAACTCTTCAATTTTTTGATCGATGGCTTCTAGAGGCATGACATTAACCTTACCAACGAAAATCTTATCCATAACCTGGTTATCAACCAATTCGGTCGAAACCAAGAGTTCTTCGTAAAGTTTTTCGCCTGGGCGGATTCCAACTTCAACAATTGGAATTTCGCTTTCGGTGTGTCCACTTAGAAGGACCATTTTCTTGGCCAAGTCATAAATCTTGACTGGTTTGCCCATATCAAGGATAAAGACTTCTCCATCCTTGGCATAGGCACCAGCATGGATAACCAAACGGCTAGCTTCTGGAATAGTCATAAAGTAACGGGTCATGCGGAAGTCTGTCACCGTTACAGGACCACCTTCAGCAATCTGACGTTCAAAGACTGGAATCACACTACCACGGCTACCAAGTACATTCCCAAAACGAACTGCACAGTAGGTTGATTGGCTACGTTGGTTAAAGCCAGTGACAATCAACTCAGCCACGCGCTTGGTTGCTCCCATAACATTTGGTGGATTAACCGCCTTATCTGTCGAAATCATAACCATCTTAGGTACTTTGGCTTCATCAACAGCCTTAGCAACGTTGTAAGTTCCACGGATATTGTTTTTAAAGGCTTCTTTTGGATTGCGCTCCATCATAGGAACGTGCTTATGGGCAGCCGCATGATAAACAATAGCTGGCTTGTACTGCTCAAAGACTTGCAACAAGCGGTCATAGTCTTGAATATCGGCAATAACTGGTACATAATCAATCCCTTGGAACTTGCGAATCAATTCATGATAAACAAGGTAGATTGAGTTTTCCCCATGACCGAGCAAGACGATGCGTTCAGGATTGAAGCGGCTAACTTGTCGACAGATTTCAGAACCGATTGAGCCACCAGCACCTGTAACCAAGATTGTCTTACCTGTCAGTTCTGCGCCCAGACGCGATTCATCAAGACGAATTTCCTGACGGCCCAAAAGGTCTGTGATATCAATTTTTTGGAAGCCAGTACCTGCTTGGTGAAGTCCCTGAACAACGGTTTCAACCTTAGGCATCTTGTAACATTTGACACCCAGCTTATTACACATCTGCAAGATACGTTCATATTCTGACGGGTCAAGCGACGGAATCGCAACGATAACACGCTCAATTTGATGGCGTTTGGCTAATTCAGGCAGATCATCATATGAACCCAAAACAGGGATTCCACCAAGTTTTTGGCCCTTTTTCTTAGAATCCTTGTCCAAAATACCGACAAGTTCTAATTCACTGGTTGGATGTTGGTAACTATCCATAAAGAGAGCTCCACCATCACCGGCACCAATCAAGAAGGTCCGACGGTGTTCTCCATCACCACTTCCCTTTTTGCGTTTAGAGTAGATTAACTGCCAAGTAATCCGTGGCAATAAAATCAAGAAAGTACTCAACAAGATAAAGAGCACGATAAAACGGATAGAGAAGAGGGGCAAGAAGGCATAGCAGATACTATATGACAAGATACTGCTAGCAGTCACACCAAAAAAGATTTTCATGAAATCCGTAATCTTGCTGTAACGACTAATACTAGCGTTCAACCCCCAAAATCCAATCATCAATTGATAGAACAGGAAGGCCAAACTCGTATAGATGATGTAGTCAACAGGTGCTGGATTAATCAAGCCATAGAATAAGATATAAGATACAATGATGGAAACCACCATACTCAAAATATCAAATATTCCCCAGAAAACCTGTTTTTGTTGTTTATTTAAAATTTCCACCAGATCAATCACATAATCTGTGAGTTTTTTATTCATAGAAATTTACTCCTCCTTAAAAGAGCCGAATAGTTATATTGTTATTATAACACTTTTTCTCTAGTTTATGATTTGCTACAATCTTTTACTTGCTTTTTCGTAACAGTTTCATAAAAATAAACTGTCGGACAAATCCAGGACAAAGGGCAACCACCATCTGAATGGCAACACTCTTGGCATACTCCATGTAAGAAATTTGTCCTCGCTTCAGCATGCGTTGACGAGCTTGACGATAGAGTTTGAGGTAACGCAGTCCCCCACGACGCTCAAACATTCCTGCTCCAACACGAACCTTACACAAGATTTGATCCAGATTTCCAGTCTTAGCTCCTGCAGCAATCATATTGAGCCAGAGGAGGTCATCCTCCATATAAAGCCCATCCTCATAGTTGCCTGCCTTGAGAACCATGTCCTTCTTGAACATGACAGTCATGTGGTTAAAGGCACTTCTCATCCTTTGATAAGCTACAATATCTGCATGCTGGGTTGGAACACGACGGTAAGAAACAATCTCATCAGGATTGTCAATAAACTCTGCAATATGTCCACCTAATAGGTCGAGGTTTTCCTTCTCCATTAGCTGAACCTGTTTCTCAAAACGGTCTGGAACAGCTATATCATCCGTATCCATACGAGCGATGATATCGTACTGACACTGCAAAACACCCTGTCGAAGAGCCAGACCCAAACCTTGATTATGCTCAAGAGGATAGCGTTTCACTGGAATATCAGACTCAGCTTCAAGCTGGTCTAATACCTGATAGAGCTCAGGTGTCAAAGGCCCATCCTCAACCAGAACCAATTCGCTCGGTTTCAGGGTCTGATTTTGAACACTTTCAATAGCATCCTTTAAAAATGTCGGATTTTCCTTGATATAGACCGATATCAATACGCTGATTTTTTGCTTTTCAGACACAGTTTTTCTCCAATGTATAGATTTCCTTCCACTATTTTATCATAATTTTCAAGACTTTCCCATTTTTATCTTGAAAGCCCAAAACCTTACTTGACATTATAAGGAAAAAACCTTAAAATAAGCTGTTATTAAAATCAGCTAGAAGAGGTATTATATGAAAAAGCAATCACTCTTTTTTGTTCCAGGTATTATACTAATTGGTGTTTCCTTGCGGACTCCTTTTACTGTTTTACCCATTATTTTGGGAGATATTTCGCAAGGACTGGGAGTAGAAGTTAGTTCGCTTGGTGTCTTGACCAGCCTTCCTCTCCTCATGTTTACCCTCTTCTCGCTATTTTCTACCCGACTGGCTCAAAAAATCGGCTTGGAGCATCTCTTTACCTATAGCCTTTTCTTCTTGACCATCGGTTCTCTCATTAGACTAATCAATCTGCCTCTGCTCTATCTAGGAACCTTGATGGTTGGGGCAAGTATCGCAGTCATTAATGTTCTGCTTCCTAGTCTTATCCAAGCCAATCAACCAAAGAAAATTGGTTTTCTGACTACCTTATATGTAACCTCTATGGGGATTGCAACGGCTCTGGCCTCCTATCTGGCTGTGCCTATTACACAAGCCAGTTCTTGGAAAGGACTTATCATCCTCCTCACCCTGCTCTGCCTAGCAACTTTTTTGGTCTGGCTGCCTAATCACCGCTATAATCACAGACTGGCTCCACAAACCAAACAAAAAAGCAAAACAAAGGTCATGCATAATAAACAGGTCTGGGCAGTGATTGTCTTTGCAGGTTTTCAATCCTTGCTCTTTTACACCGCTATGACCTGGCTACCTACCATGGCCATCCATGCAGGCCTATCCAGTCACGAAGCTGGCTTGCTAACCTCTATCTTCTCCCTGATTAGCATTCCTTTTTCAATGACTATCCCAAGCCTGACAACCAGCTTGTCTACTCGCAACCGTCAGCTCATGCTCACTCTGGTTTCACTGGCTGGCGTGGTCGGTATTTCCATGCTCTTTTTCCCAATCGGTAATTTCTTTTACTGGCTTGCCATCCATATCCTCATCGGAACCGCGACCAGCGCCCTCTTCCCCTATCTCATGGTCAACTTTTCACTCAAGACAAGCGCCCCTGAAAAGACTGCACAATTGTCTGGTTTATCTCAAACAGGAGGCTATATCCTAGCAGCCTTTGGGCCAACCCTCTTTGGTTACAGTTTTGACCTTTTCCACTCTTGGGTGCCAGCTGTAGCTGCCCTCTTACTCGTCGATATCCTGATGACTGTGGCCCTCTTTACAGTGGACAGAGCTGATAAAATCCTTTAAACTTCTAGTTTTGGCTAGAAGTTTTTTATATATAAAAATTTTACACATTTCTCTTGACAGGGCTTTCATTTAGATGTACAATGTATGTGTAGAAAAATTATATATAAAAATCTTACACATTAGAAAAGGAGGTTCCCCATGTACTTTCCAACATCCTCTGCCTTGATTGAATTTCTCATCTTGGCTGTACTGGAGCAGGATGATTCTTATGGTTATGAGATTAGCCAAACCATTAAGCTGATTGCTAATATCAAAGAATCTACACTCTATCCCATTCTCAAAAAATTGGAAGGCAATAGCTTTCTGACAACCTATTCTAGAGAGTTCCAAGGTCGCATGCGCAAATACTACTCCTTGACAAATGGTGGTATAGAACAGCTCGTGACCCTAAAAGATGAATGGGCACTCTATACAGACACCATTAATGGCATCATAGAAGGGAGTATCCGCCATGACAAGAACTGAATACCTGACTCAGCTAGAACTCTATCTCAAAAAACTGCCTCAGGCTGACCAAATTGAAGCCATGGACTATTTCAGGGAACTCTTTGACGATGCTGGAGTCGAAGGAGAAGAAGAACTCATCGCTAGCCTAGGAACTCCTAAGGAAGCAGCTCACGAAGTCCTCTCCAATCTTCTCGATAAAAAAATTAATGAGGCACCCGCTCAAAAAAATAACCGACAAATTTTGCATATCGCCTTGTTAGCTCTCCTTGCAGCACCCATCGGTATTCCTCTGGGAATCGCCATCCTCGTGTCCCTGTTCGCAATCCTTGTGGCAGCCTTGACTGTCATTCTAGCTTTCTTTGCGGTTTCCATACTTGGTATCATCGGCGGATTCCTATTTTTAGTTGAAAGTTTCACTGTTCTCGCCCAAGCCAAATCAGCCTTTATCTTAATTTTTGGTGCTGGTTTACTGGCTATCGGTGCTTCTTCACTAGTCTTACTAGGTATTTCCTATGTAGCCCGCTTCTTCGGTCTACTCATTGTTCGCCTGGTGCAATTTGTTCTCAAAAAAGGAAAGAGAGGTGACCAGCATGCGTAAATGGACAAAAGGATTTCTCATTTTTGGTGTGGTGACTACTGTTATCGGCTTTATCCTGCTCTTTGTAGGGATCCAATCTGACGGGATTAAGAGTCTGCTTGCCATGTCCAAGGAGCCTGTCTATGATAGTCGGATGGAAGAGCTGACCTTTGGTAAGGAAGTCGAAAACCTAGAGATTACGCTCCACCAACACGCGCTCACCATCACAGACTCTTTGGATGATCAAATCCACATTTCTTACCATCCATCTCTTTCTGCTCACCATGATCTTATCACAAATCAGAACGATAAAACGCTGAGCCTCACTGATAAGAAACTGTCTGAAACTCCATTTCTCTCTTCTGGAATTGGCGGGATTCTCCATATCGCAAGCAACTACTCTCGTCGTTTTGAAGAAGTTATTCTCCAATTGCCAAAAGGGAGAACTCTAAAAGGAATCAACATCTCAGCAAATCGCGGTCAAACCAGTATCACCAATGCCAGCCTTGAAAATGCGACCCTCAATACCAATAATGGCTATCTCCTCCGAATTGAAGGAAGTCGTATCAAAAACAGTAAACTCACAACCCCTAATATCATTAATATCTTTGATACAGACCTTACAGATAGTCAGCTAGAGTCAACAGAACATCACTTCCACGCTGAAAATATCCAAGTACACGGTAAGGTGGAATTGGTGGCGAAAACAGACCTACAACTGCTACTTTCCGAAGAAGAAAAACAAAGAATCAACTTAGATCTTTCAACAAAACATGGTTCTATTCTTCATTTTGTGAGAGAAGGAAGACGTTCATTTAACAATAAAGAAAACAGAGATGAACATTTAAGCAATCCTTATAAAACAGAAAAAGCTGATGTGAAAGATCAACTCATAGCAAGGGCAGACCAATATATCTATCTACTCAAAGCAGAGGAACACGAGTCTTCTTCTAGAAATCGTTGACAAAAACGCTTACATTCGCTACTATGGAAGCATATTTATCTAACTAAAAAGGAGGTTCTACCATGAAACAAGAATGGTTTGAAAGTAATGATTTTGTAAAAACAACAAGCAAGAACAAACCTGAAGAGCAAGCTCAAGAGGTTGCAGACAAGGCTGAAGAAACGATAGCTAATCTCGATACGCCAATTGAAAAAAATACTCAAGTAGAGGAGGAAGTCTCTCAAGCTAAAGTCGAACTTGAAAACCAGCAAAAAGAGACAATTGAAACGCCTGAAGACAGTGAATTGAGAACAGAAATAGAAGAAAAGAAAGCATTAGATTCTACTGAAGAAGAGCAAGACCTTTCTAAAGAAACAGAAAAAGTCACTATAGCTGAAGAGAGTCAAGAAGCACTTCCTCAGAAAAAACCAACCACGAAAGAGCCCCTTCTTATCAGTCAATCCTTAGAAAGTCCCTATATCCCCGACCAAGCTCCAAAATCTACGGATAGATGGAAAGAGCAAGCGCTTGATTTTTGGTCTTGGCTAGTGGAAGCAATCAAATCTCCTACGAGCAATCTTGAAACAAGTAGCACACACAGTTACACAGCCTTTCTCTTGCTCATTCTGTTTTCTGCGTCTTCCTTTTTCTTTAGTATCTACCACATCAAACATGCTTACTATGGACATATAGCAACTATGCATAATCACTTCCCTGAACAATTTGCTTCATTAAATCTCTTTTCGATTATCTCTATCCTAGTAGCAACAACACTCTTCTTCTTTTCATTCCTCTTGGGTAGTTTCGTTGTGAGACGATTTATCTACCAAGAAAAGGACTGGACCCTAGAAAAGGTTCTCCAACAATATAGTCAACTCTTGGCAATTCCAATCATCCTCACTGCTATTGCTAGTTTCTTTGCCTTCTTTGACAGCCTACGATTTACAGCCCTCTTGTGTGTGATTAGCATTGGAATCATTCTGCTCGCTAGTCTCCATATCATTACAAGGCCAAGTCAAGCAAGTGAAACCGACTCCTTCTATCAATTATTCTTGTCTGTCCTTGTGAACGGAGTCATTATCCTCCTCTTCTTTGTAGCTGAAGTGGCACTGATTGGGGATTATCTCCGTATCTTAGCCTTTCTTTAAGATTCAATCCTGTCTTCCATGGCAGGATTTTTTCTATATCAAAAAGCAAGTCAATTGACCTGCTTCTGCTTTACTCTTCTTGTGCTAATGCTTTAAAATCTTTGTCTAAGATGGGTTGCACTTCTAATTGATTGGCATCTAGTTGGTGGTAAGATGCTGATGGTAGTGACTCTAGGAATTTTGCATAGTTCAAGCGGGCAATGGCTTCATAGTTTTCTGGTTTAGAGCCATCTCCTGTGATTTGAACCAAGTCAATCTCCCACTTGACTTCCTTATCCACCAATTGCTCAATATAGGCTGCAGGAACAAATGGTTCTCTCGGTAAAACTGTCTTGACTCCTTGAGCCAGATGGTAAACGCCATGCACTTGGTCTTCTCCATCTTGATAGAAGGAAACTCTTGCAAAGTAGGCATCTGTCTCTTGAACCGCACGCACACGCGCTTCAAACTGAGCCAAGCCATCTGCCTCTAAAAAGCTTTTCAAGTCCTCATGACTAAAGAAAACAGGATTAAAAATTCCTTGGCAAATCGTAAAACGGGCTGCAGTGTCTGCTAGATAGGCTTGAATACTTGCTTGAAAATAAGCTTCAAAATCAAAACCATCTAGTCCTTCAATCTCAGTTCCTGTGTAAGCAAGCAGGCCATCTAAAAATGATTTGATAATCTGCCAGTCTGTCTTCGTGAGTAAGTCAGGAAGATCAATACGGTAAGCCTTGTGATCATCAGCATAGCTAACTTTAAAGAGAAATTGTGATTGTCCCACTATCGCACATTCGATATACTCGAGACGGTTAAGAGGCTGACGGAGATAGACTGCATCATAGCTATGTGACTCCAAACCATCTATCAAGGCCAAGATAGACTTGGCAGTCAAAATTTCCTGTTCTCCTAAAATGCTCTGTTTATTTGGAATAAAAAATGTTTTCGTCATAACTGGACTCCTTTGAAATCGTTTACATATAGTATACCTTATTTTTCTGAAAGATACACAAACAAACTTTATACTCTTCGAAAATCAAATTCAAACCGCGTCAGCGTCGCCTTACCGTACTCAAGTACAGCCTGCGGCTAGCTTCCTAGTTTGCTCTTTGATTTTCATTGAGTATTAGATTTTTTAGTAAAAAGCATAGAAAAACAGCCCCTAAGGACTGTTTAATCTTATACAGTAGCTGCTTGATCCAAGCTTTCACCGATAGCGGCTAGACGCTCGACAACTTCAGCTTGTGTCAATTCATGTTCTGAAACATAGCGGTTACGTGGGTGAACACGACACTCGTGTGAACATCCACGAAGGTACTTGTCTTCATTTTCTTCTGATGTCAAGATACGACGGTTACAGAATGGATTTCCACAGTTAACATAACGTTCACATGGTGTTCCATCAAACCAGTCTTTCCCTACGATAGTTGGGTTGACATGGTTAACATCTACGGCAATACGCTCGTCAAAGACGTACATTTTCCCATCCCAAAGTTCACCTTGAACTTCTGGGTCTTTACCGTAAGTTGCGATTCCTCCGTGCAATTGGCCGACATCTTTGTAGCCTTCACGGACCATCCAGCCTGAGAATTTCTCACAGCGAACACCACCTGTACAGTAAACCACGACGCGCTTGTCCATGAATTTTTCCTTGTTATCACGAACCCACTGTGGCAACTCACGGAAGTTGCGGATATCTGGGCGGATAGCCCCACGGAAATGTCCTAGGTCATACTCGTAATCATTACGTGTGTCAAGGACAACTGTATCTTCGTCAAGAAGAGCTTCTTTGAACTCTTTTGGAGACAAGTAAGCACCTGTTGTTTCAAGTGGGTTGATGTCGTTATCAAAGTCGTTGTCTTCCAAACCAAGGTGGACAATTTCTTTCTTGTAGCGAACAAACATCTTCTTGAAGGCTTGTTCATTTTCTTCGTCAATCTTGAACCAGAGATCTTCCATACCTGGGAGGCTGTGAACGTAGTCCATGTATTTTTGAGTTGTTTCGTAGTCACCTGAAACTGTTCCGTTAATTCCTTCGTCAGCGACTAGGATACGACCTTTAAGGCCGATTGATTTACAGAAAGCCAAGTGGTCTGCAGCAAATTGCTCTGCATTTTCAATTGGAGTGTAAAGGTAGTAAAGTAAGACACGAATATCTTTTGCCATAAGATTTGTTCTCTTTTCTATTCTTAAATTTTCAGAATTTTTCATCTAACTATACTAGTATACCTGCTTGAGAAAGCGAATGCAATTTATTTGACTGGAAATTGTAGAAAGGTGCTTATCCCTGCACTTCGTCAGTAGCCATAGCGAATCACAGATAATTCTCTTAATTTTTTGATCTGCTCGGCTTGACCTTCGGACAAACTCAGCTTATTATCAATCAACACACGTGAGATGTCAACATTCATTTGGCTCAAAATAAATGGAGTAGAGGTCCCATCGTCCTCTAATCGTCTTTTATAACTCACTAACAGATTTTTCAAGGGAGTCAGCTGAGGCGTATCCTTTATGTCTTCTAGTAGATGATCTATGATAGTCATGGCTTCACAACGCCTTTCGCTTCCTCCTGCAAACCATTTTAATGGTGTCATTCTTATTTTCCTCCTTAAATTGAAAAGCTATCATTCCTAACTCTCGTACCAATATTTCACCCAAATACCCTGTGTAAAAAAGTCAGCAAAAATGGTAATGTCGCGAAAATATTATTAATCACATGCACCGCATAGGAAGGATAAATGCTCTTGGTATAGCGGGTCAAACTAGCAAAGATGATGCCAGATGTTGCAAAGACGAAGATATCTAACAAACTAGGCAGGCTTGAAAAATGAGGAAGAGCAAATAAAATTGACGGAAGAAGCAAGTCAAGGCCAAATCTCGAATGCTTAAAAAAAGCGTGTTGCAGTAATCCTCTATAGATTAGCTCTTCCATAAGTGGAGTCAGAAAGAACAAAGTTATATAGATACCTAGCTCAGCAAAGTTAGTCTCACTATAACCTATCAATACAGCCCAACCTTCAGCAGTTGACTGAACATGTTTAGCTGTCTGAACGTTAAAAGAGATCTGGAGCACTACCACTAATACTGTCAAAATCGAATACCAAAGCCATTTTTTTCTTGGAATGTGAAAGAGATAACCATGACCTGTCTTAACCAGAATCCAAATCATGACTCCGCTAAATAGCACACTCAAGATATTTCGAATCCAGAAAAAATTTCCTATCTGAGAAGAAAATTGCCAATAATTTTGGACAATAAGCGTCAGCTGAGAAAGACCAAATACGAAAAATAAGTAAGAGAAGACTGCACTTATTTTGAATAGAAGTTGATACTTCTTCATATGAACTCTCCTTTGTAAACTCGAGACATCTCTAATATAAGCTATATTTTCCTAAATCCTTACTCCAAATCCAAAATGGTACTTGAGATTTCCTGAATGGTTAAATAGTGATAAAAAAACATGGATATCTATGATCTCTCGTTTCAAAAAATCACTGCCTCCCCCAGATAAGCCTGAGGAAAACAGTGATTCAGTTTTTAGGAGTTAGGAATGAATACACGAAATCAATTGATTTTATGATTTTTTGTTTTTCAAGAATTCATCGTATTGTTTTTGCATTTCGTTCAATACTTTATCGTAAGCACCTTCAGATTTCAATTTTTCCATCAATTCTGGAATAGCTTTATCTGGGTCTACAGTACCAGTGTTGATAGCTGTATCGAATTGTTGCATTGTGTTAGAGATAGCTGAGATTTCAGATTTCACACTGTCAGTGTTAAAGATGAATCCAAGCGCTGGAGATTCTTTAGCTTCTGCCAATTGTTTCTTAGAATCTTCGATTTGTTGGTCTGTAACGTTTTCGTTGATGTAAAGGATCCAGTTGTTACCTGTGTTCCATCCACCCATGTGAGTGTTTCCTTTGTATCCATCAAGGACACGAACACGGTTTTCTTTACCTTCAATTTTTTCCCAGTTCTTGCCTTCTGGACCGTAAACAAGACCGTTCAAAAGTTCTGGGTTAGTGTTCAAGAGGTTCAACACTTCCATTGATTTTTCTTTGTTCTTAGAGTTGTTTGAGATTACAAAGTTAGCAACTTGTGTTGTTTGGTTTTTCTTGATGAAGTTAGTAATTGGTTTGATTTGGATATCTTTGTTCGCAACACGTGAAAGCAAGCTATTGCCGTAGTCAGCTGGTCCTACTGTTTCTTCACGAACGAACCAAGTATCTTGTTGAAGGTCAAATGAAGTATCGCTTGTTGCTACATCTTTTGGAATGTATCCAGCTTCATAGAATTTGTGAAGAGTCTTCAAGTGTTCTTTGAAACGAGGTACTTCGTAACGGTTTACAATCTTAGTAGTGTCTCCTTCAAGGTCGATAACGAATGGAAGTCCATTTGGAACTGGGTAGTCAAAGTTATCAGATGGGATGAAGTTCTTAGTAACCGCAAATGGCACTACATCTGGAGCTTTTTCTTTGATTTGTTTCAAGACTGGCTCAAGTGTTTCGTATGAAGTGACACCTGAAATATCGATACCGTATTTAGCAAGAAGAGTTCCGTTGAAGGCAAAGTTTTGTGAAGATGCAACGTTAGCCGCAACTGGTACTGCATAAATCTTACCGTTTACAGTATTTCCCTTGATGTAAGCTGGGTCAAGTGCTTTATAAAGCTCTGCTCCTTCTTTCTTGTACAATTCTGTCAAGTCAGCGTAAGCACCTTTTTGTGCATTTACAACGTAGTTATCTGCAAAGGCGATATCATAGTTTTCACCAGATGATGTAATAACTGACATTTTCTTGCCGTAGTCACCCCATCCAAGGTATTTGATTTCCAATTTTGCACCAACTTTTTCTTCGATGATTTTATTTGCATTTGTTAGTAATTCATCCAAGTTGTCTGGTTTGTCACCGATTTGATACATCTTGATAACAGGTTTATCACCTGAAGCTGAATCAGCAGCTTTCTTATTGTTACCTGAAAGATTTCCACAAGCAGCAAGACCAGCAGCCAAAGCGACTACACTAGCAGATGCAAAAGCATATTTTTTCCAGTTTTTCATGACAAAAACTCCTTTTTTTTATTTTTAAACTTATAAACAATGTAATGATCTTATACTCAATGAAAATCAAAGAGCAAACTAGGAAACTAGCCGCAGGTTGCTCAAAGCACTGCTTTGAGGTTGTGGATGAAACTGACGAAGTCAGTAATCATACCTACGGCAAGGCGACGTTGACGCGGTTTGAAGAGATTTTCGAAGAGTATTAACTTCACGCAAGGGAAGTTTGGAAACGAGAAATGTTCTTCTCAACAAGCACTATTCTTTCACGCCACCGATAGTCAAACCTTTTACAAAGTAGCGTTGGAAGAATGGATACAGAATCGCGATTGGAAGGGTTGCGACCACAACCATGGCCATACGTCCTGTTTCTTTTGGTAGAGCAACTCCCAGTTGACCAGATAGGCCGACTGCTTTTGCGATGTAGTCCATATTTTGTTGGATTTGCATGAGCAAATATTGCAATGGGTACAAGTTGTCACTCTTGATGTAAAGAAGGGCGTTGAACCAGTCATTCCAGAAACCAAGAGCTGTTAAGAGCGTGATGGTTGCGATACCTGGTAGTGACAATGGCAAACAGATTTGGAAGAAGATCCGGGCCTCACTAGCACCATCGATACGAGCGGATTCTAGAATGGCTTCTGGAATGGTCTTCTTGAAGAAGGAACGCATCAAGATGATGTTAAATGGTGAGAGAAGCATTGGAACAATCAAGGCCCAAACAGTGTCACCAAGCTGAAGTAAACGAGTTACCACAATATAGCCCGGTACCAAACCGGCGTTGAACAACATACTAAGAAGGGCAAAAATCGTAAAGAATCTGCGATACTTAAAGGTTGTCCGTGAAATAGCGTAGGCATAGGTTGTTGTGATAAAAACGTTTGTGATAGTCCCCACCACTGTTACAAAGACTGAGATGAAGAGGGCTTGGAGAATTTTATCCTTAAACTGTGCCAAAAACTCAAAACCGTCTAAGCCAAATTGAGATGGGAAGAAGCTATATCCATTTTGAAGGATACTCTTTTCATCTGTCACTGAAATAACGATAACGAATACAAAGGGTAGGATACAAGAGAGGGCAACCAAACCAGAAATGGTACTAAAGAAGATATCCGCTTTCTTACTGAAGGAGTGAATGCCGACATTATCAATTTTTTCTTTTTTAATTTTCTTTTCTGCCATATTCTCCTCCTTTCTAGAACAAGGCTGAGTTTGGATCAACTCGTCTTGCCAGTAAGTTTGATAGGATAACCAGAATCAAGCCGACAACTGATTGGTAGAGACCTGCCGCTGAAGCCATCCCGATATCCGCTGTCTGAGTCAAACCGTTATAAACATATACGTCCAAGACATTGGTTACGTTATAAAGCTGACCAGCATTGTGAGGGATTTGGTAGAAGAGACCGAAGTCTGCACGGAAGATATTCCCGACTGCAAGGATGGTCAATACAGTTACCAACGGTGTCAACTGCGGAATGGTTACATTGCGAATTCGTTGCCATTTGCTGGCTCCGTCCACTGTCGCTGCTTCGTAGTAGGTTGGATCAATTCCCATGATTGTCGCATAGTACATGACACTGCTATATCCAAAGCCTTTCCAAATACCTAGGAAAAGTAGGAGATATGGCCAGATGCCCAAGTCAGCGTAGAAATTAATTTCCTTCATTCCAATAGATTCTAGGAAATGGTTGAACACACCTTTATCGATGTTTAGGAAGGCATCTGTAAAGAAACTGATGATAACCCAAGACAAGAAGTAAGGGAACAACATGGAAGTTTGGAAGATCTTAACCATTCTCTTAGAACGGAGTTCACTTAAGATGATAGCAATCCCTACAGATACAATCAAACCGATAAAGATAAAGCCTAGATTGTAGAGGACAGTATTTCGAGTGATGATAAAGGCGTCTTTTGAACTAAACAAGAATCTGAAATTATCGAGTCCGACCCATTTACTATTCACGATACTATCTATAAATCCATTACTGGTCATGTGGTAGTCTTTAAAGGCAACCACGTTTCCAAATACTGGAATGTAGAAGAATAGAATCAACCAGAGTGCCCCTGGTAAAACCATCAAGAGAAAGATCCAATTGTCTCTCAAGGTTTTTGAAAACTTATTCATAATTTCCTCCCTTTTTTATTTTGATATCCATCTAAAAATTCCTTTTTAGACTTTTGATAACGATTACATTATTAGTATACTCCTATTTGAAGGTTAGGTTAAACTACTAATTATAGAAAAAACTCCACAAATTATTTTATGTGGAGTACTTTTTTAAGAAAGGGATGTTTCACGAGAAACACTCTGAGTAAGAGCACAGTGTTCTTGTTTTTTATGTTGTATAAATCGTCGAAGCTGTCGCAATGGTATGCCACTGGTTGGCTGTTGTGGCTGCGAAGTTCTTGTCTGCGTAGAAGTCTGTAAATGGTAAGATTTCCACTTCTAACTCATCAATACGGTCAAGCTGACCAGCCAGATAAGCCTCGATACGACTTTCTGCTCGTTTGATTCGTTGCAAGAGTCCGCCCATACGGATGTCAACCGTATCCAAGCCAAAGACCTTATTTTCCTTCAACCATTGATGGCTAAAGAGGGCATGGAAGTCTTCAATTTGGCTTCTGAGTTCTGGTAATTCTTGTCTTGCGATTTCTTGCAGACTTTCCTTATCATTTACTTGATAGGCCTGACGAATGCGTCGTCCCACGTCCACTTTGCTACTTAAAATGGCATTCAACTGGGCCTGAGTTTCAAAGAGATAGGCATAGTTTCCAGCTTTTTCTTTAATGGCAGCGAGCGTCTCAGCAGCCTGAGCGAAGTGCGGTTTGTCCTGTTCAGGTGTCATGTGTCGATCAAGGATCGGACAGAGAATATCCTGATAAAAGACATAGCGGTTAGGATTGATCCCGCTGAGATTACCCGGTAGGTCTGGCAAGAGATTAGCTAGGTCAATCTGCATAAAGTCCTCAACCGATAGACCAGTATTGGTTTTGAAGTGTGCAGACAAACGGTCTAGGTCATTGCGATAGCTGAGTTCTGCCCAGATTTGCAAGCTTGGTAGGATAGAAAACTGAGCGGTCTCACCACCATTATCCCCCCAACCCGTTACAATGACTTCTTTGATATCATTGGCACGACAGGCTTTATTGGCTTCAAGAGCGATGAGACGGCTGAAATGGTTATTGGGTGTGAAACCAATCCACTTCCAAGCACCACCTGCAAAGGCAAGGTCATGGCTAATCTTGTGATGGTTGCGGAAATTGCGGTTGTATTTTTCCTCGCTATCCTGATAATAGTCCCAGTAAACCAAGGTCACACGGTCTTTGAGACTGTCCAGGTAGACACGAGTTTCTTCTGGAATTTCCACATCGCGGTCGTACTGGCCATCTGCTGACATAAGTTTAAAGAACATATCGCTCCACATCTGGCAGTGGAAACCATATTTGTCAGCAATATCTAGCACGCGCTCCAAGTGTTGGCACATGAGGAGACTACGATCCACAACACCGTTCAGAATCAAGTAGCGTCCCAAACCAACCAAGTGGGCTTCGTCCATCCCAATATTGACCTTGCGAGTCTTCAGTTTAGATAGGGTAGCAAACATGCCATCAATCAGGTCATAAACCTTTTCTTCGCCGATAAGGAGGATATCCTCCACATCACGGAGTTCCTGCACTTCTTTGACACCCCATTTAACGAAGGCAGACAAGTGGGCCAAGGTCTGGATGCAAGGAACAAAGGTCATGTCAAACTGCTGGGCATAGGCTTCGATTTCCTGCAACTCCTTAGCCGAGTAGGCTCCACGAAAATAGCCAAAGTAAGGCTGCCCTTCAATCTGGTAGGTGTCCTCCATGTAAAGCTCAAAGGTTGAGTAGCCCATGAGAGCCAAGACCTCAATCATCTGCTTGGCAGAAGCCACATTCAGCACCGCATTTCGCGAACAGTCAGCCATATAAGCCAAATCTTCATAAGCTGCTTGTTCTTCAATCTCTACTTTATCACCTTCTACTAGAGCTGTTGCTAACAAGGACAAGGCACGATAAAGTTGGTGAGGTTTGCGATAGGTCAATTGATAGTGACCACCCTCACCCTTGATTGAAATAGAGGCTTGGTCAGACTGAGCGACAGATACTTCCACATCTGGTAAAGAGATATGCTTTGTCAGCAAGTCGATTGCCTGAGTTTGTTTGGAACTAAGTCCTGTAAATCTTACCATTGATTTTCCTCCTGTAGCCAGTTGACAAGGGCACCGTAGAGATTGGCATCTGCATGATAGGTGCAGGCTTGGATAACTGGTGCGACCGTGTATTCTTCGTAGGTATCAACAAAGTCATCTACAGCCTTCTTGACACCTTGAATAAAATCTGGATTTTGACTGATAGAGCCTCCCAGACTAATGACATCTGGGTCGATGAGATACTGAATATTGAGCAAGCCTTGCGCCAGATTACGGTTCATGCGCTCAATGGCTTCTTGACAAAGGGCATTTCCTGCTTCGGCCTCTTGGTAAATCTTGCGACCGTCCCAATCAGTCTGACCAGATTTTTCAATCACGTAGCGTACCATATTTCCAGTTGACGCTAGTTGCGACCAGTTGTTGAGCTTTTCGGCAGGAGCAAGGGTGGTCATGTAGCCAAATTCTCCACCCAGACCGTGGCGACCTCGGTGAAGTCTGCCATTGATAATCATAGCTCCGCCAATCCCTGTCCCAATTACGACACAAGCTGCATTTTCAAGCTCTGGATGAGCCAGTAATTCACTGAGTCCAACGCAGTTGGCATCATTTTCCAGATGGACAGGAATCTGATAAGAGCTAAGCGCCTCATACCAAGAAAATCCGTGAATGTAGGGCACCGCACTGAAGCCATCAATCACACCTGTCTCTTGATTGACAGCGCCTGGAACGCTCATAGCAATCCCGCTATAATCCTGTTCTGACAAACGTTGATCTAGCCAAGCTAGTAAGTCCTCCAAGTTTTCAGGCGTTGGAATGCTTGTCTTATTCAGTATTTTCCCATCAGGAGTCAGACTGGCAAACTTAATCCCAGTCCCTCCGATATCAATCGTTGCAATGGTCATTGTTTTTACCATAAAAAAGGGCGAATCAGTAGTTAGTTCTTACCTTTTCGCCCCTCCTTTCTTTTTATGTTTACTCTTTGAAATTAAATTTCTTCTTTTTTGATGAATTCTGTACGAATCTCTTGTGGTGAAATGAGGCCTCTATGAACCGGGTATGGTCGTTCCAGTAGGTCCAGGAAGAGATGTTGACTTTCCGGTACACGTACATTTTCACTACACATATTGTAGTAACGAAGGATATAGCCTTCTTCATTTTCAGCTACCTTAAAGGCTGTTGGACAGATTTGCGGTATGCTGAGAACAGAATGGCTCAAGAGGCTACCAGTCGCAGCCACGCTGCCTTCTTGTCTAGCAAGCTGAAGGCTAGTAAACGGTGTCTGCAAGGCTTTAGCACGACGATAGGCTGAGAAGCGTTCTTGGGCTTGGTGGCATTCAAGCGCAAACTCGACTTCAAACTCACGCAAGCATTGTGCTTCTGGTGTTGGGAAGTAACCCCAGTCACCTAGCTCACCTGACGCACGCAGAATGGTCACTGCAATAGTGTCGTCTCCAAGGATTTCGTATTCATTCAATCCCTTGTTGGATACAGTCACCCCTTTTTCATCGTCATACAGACTAACAAAGGCTTGTTGGTGTTGAGGATTTTCAGGATTTTCCCATGAAGTTGCTGGCTTGTTTGGTCGTGTCACCACCTCATAGATGCTTTCAGAATCATTGCTTGGACGCGTGTTGTGAGTCTTGACCAAGAGACGGATACGATGATCTTTGACAGTATTGGTAAAGCGAGTCTTGCAACGGATTTGTGGATTGTCAACGAAGACAGTCAACTCAGTTTCCAGAGGAATGCTTGTCAATTCTTCTGAACGTCCCGCCTCACGCTTCATAAACTCGATGATACCTTTTTGCTCTTCTTCTAGCTTTTCATCTGCACTGACAGGCACGGTCAATTCATGTTTGAGCAAAATCTTAGCGTAGCGAGCTGTGTTTTCCAAGACCTCGTAGTCCTTAAGCTCTGCATAGATGGGCTCTGTTCCTTTTGGTTGGAAATAGATATACTCGTTTCCGATGTCACCACGGTCTTCGAAGCGGATAAAATCTTCATAGGCTTCGTGAGTTTTCTTGTCATAGACTGTGATGTTGTCATCCACACTGACCGTTACAAATGGCGTATCAATCACTCCGTTTTGGTAAATACCCTCACGGTGTTCTTGCTCTCCTTCCAGCAATTGGAAGGTTGTCCAAGAGAGAGGTGCTAGGTGAACTGGAATGGTCACGCGCACTTGACGAGCAATACGAGCTTGGCGGAACTTGTCTTTTGGTAAATCATACTCAAAATTAGCCCCAAGATCTTCGATTTTAGCCTCTACAGGACGCCCATCCAAGTCCTCCACACGATAACTTGGCAAGGTAAGAGTAGCCATCTTCTTGTAACCTTCTGTTGGGTGCAATTCCTTGAAATCACAAATCGCCACATCAATCACTGTGCTGACAGTATCGACCTTATCATGCAGGCCTGTGTTAATGACCGTAAAGAGATAATCACTTTGAGCCTTAGCTGTAGCGATTTTACCCTTCCATTCGTTAAGAAGATTGCTCTTAACAAAGTTTCCTACTTGGTTGACCTTGGCAAAACGAGTTTCCATCTCTCGGTGAACTTCGTCCACGCTACAGCCACAGATGCTATCATGTGGCGCATTCTGCAAAAGTGTTTTCCAAGCATAGGTCAACTGGTCCTTGTGGTTATGACCCCCAGTGATAATAGTCAAGGGTTCTACAACTTGCTCTAGGAGGTTGCTATTTTCTTGGAAGGCTTGTTTGAGATAAATACGAGATGAAGAAGTGTTGGCAAGTGTGTACCAGCCGTCTGTTTCCTGACTGGTCAACTCACCTGTAACAGTTGATAACTGCTCTGGTAGAGCACTTTCCACAGCTTGAACATATTCATCAAAAGAACTGTGCACAAAGGTCACGTCTGGGAAGAGTTCATTTGCCACACGAATGGCTTCACTCAAATTTTTCTGTACAGGCTGATGGTCACAGCCGTTCATCATCAACCATTGATTGGTCGAAGCATAGTCACGCACGTCTGACAACTTTTGTTTCCAGAAGGTCAAGGCCTCGTCTTTATCAACTGGAATTTCATTTCCATTACTATACCAGTTGGCAAAGAGGATACCGAGGACACGACTTCCGTCCGCACCCTGCCAGTACATTTCTGAAAACTGGGAAGTAAACTGCTCATCTTCGAGAACTTGGTTGTCAAATCCAATCGGTTTCACACCACGACCAAAGGCTGCCACGTGAATGCCTGATTTTTGAAGGATTTGAGGAGCTTGTCCCATATTTCCAAAAGTATCAGGGAAGTAACCAATCTGGGTTGATTTGCCCCATTTTGCAGCTTCTTGCTGACCAATCAAGGTATTGCGGACATTGGCTTCACTTGAAATCAAGTAGTCATCTTGCAAGATGTAAAAAGGACCAATTTTAAGTTTGCCTTCGTCGATGTATCGTTGGACTTTGTCGCGATTTTCAGGGCAAATCTCCAAGTAGTCATCAAGGACAATGGTTTGACCATCCAAATGGAAGCTCTTGAACTCAGGGTCATTTTCAAAGAGATCGAAGAGATTGTCAAATAATTCCACCAACTGCATACGGTGACTTTCAAAAGGCAAGTACCACTCACGATCCCAGTGACTATGTGAGATAATATGTACGACAACATTTTCCATGAAGTAAAACCTCATTCTAAATTTAAATTTTTATTGTTAACGTTTTAAATGTAAATTTGTGATTCTTTCCAAGAATCAGTTGCGCTAAAGCGTGTTCCTTAGCGGATATCCAAGTAATCCAAGACCAATTCACAGAACATCATGTTGGCCCAAGAGAACCATTCACGAGAGTAGAGAGTTGGGTCATCTACGTGAAAGCTTTCATGCATAACACCTGTACCACCATCGCAGGCAACCAGCTGATCCAGCAAGAATTTCTTCTCTGCCTTATCCCTTGTTGTCAAACCTTGGATAGAAAGGGCGATTGGCCAGATATAGCGATAGAAGGTATGAGAACTTCCGAGACCGCTAGCGTATTCTCCTTGGTAGAAGTAGGGATTTTCAGAGCTCAGAATGGTACGACGAGTTGCTTGATAAACTTCATCATCGACCGAACAGTAGCCCAGATAAGGCGCCGCCAACAAACTTGGTACGTTTGGATCATCCATGATGCTGGCATTTCCTAGACCATCCACTTCAAAGGCATAAATCTTTTCGCCCTTGCTGTTGGTTGTGTAGGCGTAGTTTTCGATCCCTTCTTGGATCTCCGCTTTGAGACGCTTAGCGTCTGTGATAACACTTTCGCTATCAGCTAGGTTTAATTCTGCGAAGATCTCTTGCACATAACCCAAGACTACTACAGCAAACATATTGGACGGAATCAAGTAACTATACTGACAGCAGTCATCACTCGGACGAAAAGCTGACCAGGTCATGCCTGTCACTGCAAAATCAGGGCCAAAGCCATCATTTACCAAGGTATCTTCCTTGCGGTCCGTATCGCGGACAAAACGATAAGGAGAGTTCTTGTGGTCTTGTTCCACTGTCCACAGATGAAGAATTTCCTTAGTCGCTGCGACAAAAGTCTCATCAAACTGACTAGTCTCGCCAGTCTCTTTCCAGAGGAGATAAGCCAACTGCAAAGGATAGCAAAGCGAGTCCACCTCATACTTGCGTTCCCAAATCCAGCCATTAAGGTCGGTGTGGTCGGTCTCGTGGTGCCCCTTCCAGTTTTCCTCAATGTTGAAGGAGTTGGCATAAGGATCCTTGAGCACCAAGGTCATCTGACGTTTGATCAAACCTGCAATGGTCTGACGCAGGAGGGAATCTCTTTTAGCCACATGTAGGTAGGGTCTGAGTTGAGCTGTCGAATCTCGAAGCCACATAGCAGGAATATCCCCAGTCAAGACAAAGGTTGAACCATCTTCTAGGATTTCAACCGTATTGTCCAAGGTGTCTGTATAGCAACGCTCGAAAACATCCACCCACTCTGGATGGTCCTTAGCACGTTCTGCTACTTCATCTAGCCATTCTCTAACAATTTCTTTTGAATAAATCATCGTGCAGTATCCTCTTTCAAACAAGTTTCATTTTCAGTATATAGCTTTTGAGGCAGAAAATACATACACAAATGATAGTCATTTTTCTACAAAATAGTTATCTTTGAAACTCCTTTTCTATAGGTTATCTCTTTCTGATATAATGTAGAAAAACAGCTAAAGGAAAGACTATGAAACCACTACTTGAAACCATCGATACCCGATTTGGAACTGCCAGCAAACATGCCTTCTCTCGGGGAAATACCCTGCCATACACAGGCGTGCCTTTTGGGATGAATTACTTTGTACCCCAGACCAGTGACCAGGAGGGCTCTTGGTTTTTCGATCCGCATCTGCCTATCTTTCAGGGGATTCGATTAACCCACCAGCCCAGTCCTTGGATTGGAGACTACTCTTGGCTCCTTCTGACACCTGTCACAGGCCAGCTAGGTGGAGACAGCCTCTTCCATCGTCAGTCTTCCTATGATATGGATAAGGCCTCTTTCCAACCTCATTATCTGAAGATTTTCTCCCTGCGCTATCAGATTGAAACCCAGCTCACACCGACTTGCTACGGTGCTTCTATTCGTTTGAAGCAAAAGCAAGGCAAAGCCCTCTCACTCTACCTTCACGCAACAGATGAACTGACAGTAGAGCAAGTAGATAAGCGAACTCTTGCCCTGCGACAAGAAGGTAAAACTGAAACCAACAAAAATCCACTGATACTGTTCACTGCTCTGCAAATGAATACGGATATTCTTGCTATCAGCCAAGAAGGCGAAGACTGGCGAATCGACCTGGCAGATAGTCATGCTGAAATTCAGCTAGCGACTTCTTTCATCTCTCCTTCTCAAGCACTGCTTAATCTACCTCAACAAGATTTTGATAGCTGTAAAGCAAATGCCCAAGCGGACTGGGAAAATCTCCTCGATCGTTTTGACATTATAGAGACAGGAGAGGTTGATCGAACTTTTTTTGATCACTGTCTCTACAGACTCTTCCTATTTCCACAGACATTTTATGAAGTGAACGAATCAGGGCAAGCCATCCACAAAGATTTGGCTACTGGAACTGTAAAGCCTGGTGTCCTCTTCAGCAACAATGGTTTCTGGGATACCTTCCGCACCACCTTCCCCCTCTTTGCCCTTATCATACCAGAACACTACCACCGTTTTTTAGAAGGTTTTCTCAATAGCTACCGCGATACTGGTTTCCTTCCAAAATGGCTGGCTCCAGATGAACGGGGTATGATGCCAGGTACACTTTTAGACGGTATTATCGCCGATAGCGCCTGCAAGGACATGGCCCCCGACCTAGAAGAAGAATTCCTCCAAGCCATGCTTAAAACAGCCAGCAAGGCCGACCCTCTCGGCATCAATGGCCGTCACGGTCTAGCCCAATACCAAGAACTAGGCTACCTCTCTACCGAGCACCACGAAAGCGTCAGCCACACCCTAGACTATACCTATAGTGACTTTTGTATCGCAAGTTGTGCCGAAAAACTAGGGAAAATAGAAATCGCTAAAACCTACAAGGCCGCATCACAAAATTACCGCCAGCTATTTGACGCTGAGACAGGTTACATGCGAGCGCGCAATGGTCAAGGCAACTTCCACCCTGACTTTTCTCCTTATAGTTGGGGACGTGATTATGCCGAATGTTCAGCCATCCAAGCAACTTTAGGCGTCCTCCACGATATCCCAGGCTTGATCCAGCTTATGGGTGGAAAAGAAGCCTTTAGCAACTATCTTTTAAAAGCCTGTCAGGAGGCTCCCCTCTTTGAGACAACAGGCTATGGCTACGAGATTCACGAAATGAGCGAGATGGCTACTGCTCCTTTTGGACAACTCGCCATTTCCAACCAGCCAAGCTTCCACATTCCTTATCTCTTCCGTTACTGCGATTACCCTGACTACACTGCTCTTCTCATCAAGACGCTCCGTCAGAAAGCTTTTCACCCAAGTTGGGAAGCCTATCCTGGCGATGAAGACAATGGCAGTCTCTCAGCCTGGTACATCTGGTCAGCTCTCGGTTTTTATCCGACCTGTCCAGGAAAACCAAGCTATGACCTCGGAATCCCTCTCTTTGACCACCTCCGAGTCTACCTTGCCAAAGAAGATAAATGGCTAGATATTCATGCTGAGCAAAACCACAGCCACTTCAACTTTGTAAAAGAATGCCGACTGGACACAACTCTAGTATCAACTATTCAACATCAAGACCTCTTAAAAGCTGAACAACTAACCTTTATACTTAGCTGGCTACCAAGTCATCGCTAAATAATAAAAAATCTGCAATCCCCAAGGTTATCCACAAGTTGTGAATAACTATCCCAAACTGTGCTTAACTCTTTATTTACAGGAATTAAAACTACTTTATAATCCTAAAAAGTTACTAGATTGCTCATACCAATAAGAATTATCTCTAAAACAATCAGAAGTTATCCACACTTATCCACAACCTGTTAGTAACTTTTGTGAATCGTCTTGCTTAAGCTAAGACTTATCTCTCACGAACACTAAAAAGAGCCTGACTCCAGGCTCTTTAGTCTATTATTTCTTCTCAGCACGGAGGGCTGACAAGATTTGGGTACGGATATCATCCACACCATTTGGTGTATTTGGTAAAAAGATAGTTTGATTTCCTTTAGAGGCAAAGGTATTCAAGGTGTCCAAATATTGGTTTGTCAAGAGGATGGACATGATTTGCTCTTCTGTCATGCCAACATTGGCTTCCTTGAGTTCTGTGATAGACTCTGCCAATCCATCCACAATCGCCTTACGTTGTTGGGCAATCCCCACACCATGGAGGCGGTCTTTTTCTGCTTCGGCTTCAGCTGCAGTGACGATTTTAATCTTATCTGCTTCCGCCAATTCTTGCGCTGCGACCCGTTTGCGTTGCGCCGCATTGATTTCATTCATGGATTGCTTAACTTCTGCATCTGGTTCGACCTTAGTAATCAAGGTTTTCACAATAATATAACCGTAAGTAGTCATTTCTTCTGCTACTTGATGTTGAACTTCAAGGGCAATCTCATCTTTTTTCTCAAACAATTCATCCAAGGTTAATTTTGGAACAGAAGAGCGAAGAGCGTCTTCGATATAAGATTTAATCTGAGATTCTGGACGCATGAGTTTATAGTAGGCATCTGTCACGCTCTGCTCATTGACACGGTACTGAGTCGCTACATTCATCATAACAAACACATTATCCTTGGTCTTAGTCTCAACCACAATATCGCTTTGCAGCAAACGCAACTGAATCCGCGCTGCAATCGAGTCAATCCCAAAAGGCAAGCGAATATGAATTCCGCTATTGGCAACCTTTTGGTATTTCCCAAAGCGTTCAATAATCGCCACCGACTGCTGACGAACCACATAAACTGTACTCAGTGTGACTATCACCAATAGGAGCACACAAACCACCACAAAAATCATCAAAAATGTTGCCATTATTGCGACCTCCATCATTATTTTTCCTGTATTATAGCACATTTAAAGAAGGCTGTGCAGTTTTTACTGCGATTTTTCCTGAAATGTCAATAATTAGAGGTGAATTGTCACATTGTCGTCTGATTTCTTGCTAAACCAACTGGTAAAGAATTAGGTCTACCATGCTAGTTCTTTCTAACTCCGTTGATTATCAACATACTATCTAAACTTTACAAGTCGTGGACAAAGAAACGAAACAAGTAACGGTTAATCCCTTTAAAAGACTCACAAAAAACATCATTGAAGTGAACCGCACTCCAATAATTCAAGCATTAAGTGAGGTTGATGATCCAAATTCAATGTGGTATACTATTTTTGTCATCGGTTACCGATTACGTTCCTTACGGTTCGTGAGAGGAGGTGAAACTAATGAACCTTGCCCCAGAGCTCGTTCTTACTATTATAGCGGACGTCATAGCAGGAATTATCTTGTATTTCGTCTGCAAATGGCTAGATGGTAAGAAGTAGACCGAGTGACTAGCCTATCAACACCCGTTAAATCTCTAAGATACGTCAAAAAAGCCCTTAACTACTGGCATAGTTAGGGGCTTTGGTGTTCTAATGAACCTTGTCCGTTAAAATCATTCTAACATACAAGCCCCGATATTTCAAGAGTTTTATTTATTTTTTTAAAGCGCCTTATGTATCTGAAAGATCTATCATGAAGTTAGCCATCTAGTATCAAAAAACCGACTAGCTCCTATGAACTAGTCGGTTTCTCATCAATGCGCCAACATTTCTTGAGCGATTTCTTGGCCAGATAGGTTATCTGGGTAGTAGGTTGGCCAGTTATCCATTTCTTCAAAGAGGGCTTCTTGGCTTGTGCCTCCAAAGAAGATATGGAAATGTTCTGCCTTAACTGGGGCGATATTGTGGTCACTAAACTGAACATACTTGAACTGTCCAGCGTCTGCATCTGTGGCTTCAAAGAGGAAGCGCACGCCACGATTGCCTTTCTTGTAAGTCAAGATTTTCTTACCAACATACTTGTAGGTGAATTTCTTACTTTGTCCACCTTGAACAAATTCCATAGTATTATCAGAAATGTTGATCTTAGTGACATCTGTCTGATAGCCTTTTGTATAGTAAGCCTTGTACTCAGCCTGAGTCATCTTACCAGTCAACTTAGACTTGTAGTCAAAAACTTGGTCAAACGTACCATCTTCAAGGAAAGGATAAACTGATTGCCAGTTACCTACATAGTCACTCAAGGTGCGGTCCTTGACGTCTGCATCCTCGAAGTAACCATTTTGAACTGTCTTGGTATCCTCTGCCTTTTCAGGCTCAATTGCTGGGCCTTCTTGGTCCGTTGTTTGTTTCAGAGCCTTGAGGTTTTTCTCCATAACGGAGATGTAGTTTTCGCCAGCCTTGGTATCCTCTTCTGTCAGACTTTCTAAAGGATTGAGGACATCTGTTTTGACACCTGCTTCTTTTGAAAGTGTGTTAGCAAGTGCTTGTGAAGCATTTTCTTCAAAGTAGATATAGGCAATTTTATTTTTCTTGACGTACTCTGTCAATTCTGCCAGACGAGCAGCTGATGGTTCTGCATCTGGAGAGAGACCTGAGATTGCGACTTGTTTGAGTCCATAGTCCAAGGCAAGATAGTTAAAGGCTGCGTGTTGAGTCACAAAGCTCTTTTGTTTGGCTTGAGACAAGCCTTCTGCATAAGCCTTATCCAAGGCTTGCAATTTTTCGATATAGGCAGCAGCATTCTTTTCAAAGGTCTCTTTTTTATCAGGATAATCTGCTGACAAGCTATCACGGATGTGCTCTACAAGTTTAACGGCACGAACTGGTGATAACCAAACATGGGGATCGTACTCATGGTGATGGCCTTCTTCTCCATGGTCATGGTCTCCCTCTTCTTCCTCACCACCTGGCAAAAGCAACATATCGCCTGTCGCCTTGATGGTTTTGACCTTTTTCTTATCCAAAGTATCTAGCAATTTAGGGACCCATGTTTCCATGTTTTCATTTTCATAAACGAAGGTATCTGCGTCTTGGATTTTGGCAACTGCCTTGGCAGACGGTTCATATTCATGGGGTTCTGTACCAGCACCGATGAGGAGTTCTACATTAGCAGTATCTCCTGCGACTTGCTTGGTAAATTCATAGACAGGGTAAAAGGTTGTCACAATATTTAGTTTGCCATCTGCCTGCTTTTGATTGGAACAAGCCACTAAAAACAAGGCACATAGACTGGCGAACAATAAGCTAATTTTTTTCACGTTAGTCTCCTATTTGATAAAACGTCTTACTAAACTAATAAGTAAAAAGACAGTTACAAAAATAATGGTAATACTTGCACTTGCAGGTGTTTCTGCATAGTAGGAAATGTAAAGTCCTGCTACCATTCCCAAAAATCCAATAGCACTGGCAAGCAGCATAACCGATTTAAAGTTTTTCCCGAGACGCAGGGCAATACTGGCTGGCAAGACCATAATGGTCGATACCAGAAGAGCTCCCGCAGCTGGAATCATAAGGGCAATGGCCACCCCTGTAACCATGTTAAAAAGAATGGACATGGTACGAACTGGCAAGCCATCCACAAAGGCCGTATCCTCATCAAAGGTCAAGATATACATTGGACGAAGGAAGAGGAAAGTCAAAATCAAGACAACCGCCGCAATGACAAAGAGGGAAATGACCTGTTCTTCACTAATAGTCACGATTGAACCAAAAAGATACTGGTCCAAACTCATAGAACTCGAGCTTTTACCCTTGCTCATGACAATCAGAGAAACAGCCAGACCTGTCGACATGAGGATAGCTGTACCGATTTCCATAAAACTCTTGTAAACCGTACGGAGATACTCCAGAAAGACCGCCGCAATCAAGACAATGGCAATCGTAGAAACTGTCGGAGAGATCCCTAGAACCAGACCAAAGGCTACACCTGAAAGTGAGACGTGGCTAAGAGTATCACTCATCAAACTCTGACGACGCAAGATAAGGAAGGTTCCAAGAACTGGCGAGAAAAGACTCATTGCAATAACAGCCAGAAAGGCGCGTTGCATAAAGTCATAAGATAATAAACTAAGCATGGCCCACCTCCTGGTCATTCTCATGAACGTTGAAACAACGCCATGGCGAATCTTGGTTACGGACTAGATGGATATTGCGGTCCGCATAGTCCTTAACTTCTTCAGGGTCATGAGTAATCATCAAAACAGCCTTACCATGATGATGGGCGCTGTGGTGCATGAGTTCGTAAAATTCATTTTTACTTCCTGCATCCATCCCCGTTGTTGGCTCATCTAGGATAAATACATCTGGGTCTGAAGCAAACATACGTGCAATCACCGCTCGCTGCTTTTGTCCTCCAGAAAGAGACCCCAAGCGTTTGTCTCTGTGTTCCCACATGCCCACTGAGTCTAGACTGGCTTTGATATGCTCCTCATCATGAGCATTCAAACGACGGAACCAACCCTTTCGCGGATAACGACCCGACTTGACAAATTCATAAACCGTACTTGGAAAACCTGCATTAAAACTGGCAATCTGCTGGGGAAGATAGGCCATTCTCAATTTCTTACCCTGCGTATTTGTCTTTGAAATGGTCACCTTTCCAATGCGTGGCTGAAGGATTCCAAGACTGGCCTTGATTAATGTCGTCTTAGCTGCCCCATTTTCCCCAGTTAAAGTCACAAATTCCCCACTATCAACACTATAATTGATATGTTCGAGAACAGGCTCCTTATCATAATAGAAGGATAAATCCTCTACCGTAATATATCTCATTATTTGATTTCTCCTACTAAAGCAGTTAAAAACCGCTGGATCACTTTTTGTTCATTTGGAGTAAACTGAGTTGCCACTTGTTCATAGGTTAAAAGTGTATGCTCATGGTGATGATGATGCTCCTCAGCAATTGGACGAGCCAAATCAGTCAACTGATAAAAAATTACACGCGCATCCTTAGGATCTTTAGATGTTTCCAACATCCCTTCCTTGACCAAAGACTTAATAGCCTTGGTAACTGCCGCCTGACTGACATTGAGACGACGAGCCAACTCTGAATTTGTTAAAGATTCCTCTGACAAAAGCATGAGGATATGCTCCTGAGTATTGGTCAAAGCCACCTCACTAGTGCAATGACCTATTAGGATTTCATGTTGGTTTTCCGCCTGCAAAATCACCTCATTCAAAAAGGCATCGATATCCTTCGCTAGCTGTCTCATATCTGACTCCTTTCCTTTTGGACTTCTCTTTTTTAAGAGAAAAATACTATTCTTTGAAAAATTATTTACTGGTTAATTATATCACAACCAAAAAAAGAGTCAAGAAAAAATGTGAAAACCAGTTTCATTCTTGAACTCTTCTATATATTATTATCTATTTGAATGTCTTGACATCTCCATCATAAGTCGCCCAATCTTTGCTGAAAAAGCGTTCATTCAGATGGTAAGTCGGAGCTGGCGTGGGATTGGATAGGAAAGGATCAACTGCCTTATCAAAAGCAAGCCAACCCAACCAACCTAGGTGAATGGTATCCTTAACAAAATAAGGATCCCCTCCATTTTTTGAAAAGTCAGCAATATTAGTGAAACCTTGACTTTCTAATTGATAACGAATTTTCTCCACTGCATGCTGGTACATATCTTCTCTGAGCCCTGTGTAGTCCATCCATTTCTTATTGACAGGCTGGATGACAAAGAGGACATTAACTTTCGATTTTGCAAATTGATTGAGAACCAACTGTAAATCATTATATTCAGATGATTTTAGGAAACTGTAATTCTTTTGATACCCTTCCCATTTTTTCAAATCCTTCTTAACCTCTCTCGTATAGAAATGATTTTCCATCCCCATATCATTATTGGTCGTATTGGCTTCTGCATCCTTTCGAGCAATTTTTTCTAACTCTTGGTAAGAAAATTGATCTGGAAGATCTTTTAAATAATTTTCCACATGTTCCTTATATTTGAGTTTTCCTCTAATGGAGAACTGACCAAATAGAGAAGCCTGTCTCTCATTGAATCGGGCAAAAATATTAATAGCAACCTGATCAACCTCTGATAATTCTTCACCCTTTGACAGTTTTTGAACAATGCCTTTTAATGCAACATTAGGATTCTGCTTTAACAATCGAATAGCCGCATGCTTTGCAGCAGTGTCACCAGATTGATTTTCCAGAAAAGCTGTCAATTGGTCACTGTTAAAAAATCTCTGAAACGCTGCGGGTTCATAATCAGTCTCCGTAAACCACTGAGGCGAAATTACAAATACTGCCTGCTTATTCTCTATTTCTGGCAAAATTTGCTGTAGGCCAAAATATTGATTTAGAGAGGCTGCTCCTGCTTGACCTAAAAAGTAAGGACGATAGGGACGATGGTATTTCTCGGCTAAAACAGCTGGATGGACACTATCAAATCGAATCCATTCACTGGACCCTAGAAAAGGAATAAAACGCATATTTGGATCTGTAAGAGCCCTTACTTTTTGGCTTCTCTCTTTAAAACTCTCTACACTAACAGAAGCCGCCGAATATTTCTCCTCCGTCAGATTATGGCTTGTTGTACTTGGATAAAAAAAGATGAGTAGAAGAACCAAAAATCCAGCAATGAAGATGGGCCCGAAGATCATCCATAAGCGTTTAAGCATTTTGTAGCTCCACAATACCAGCTATGATTTTATTGGCTGTATTCCAGTCGTCGCGACCAAACTCTGTTACAGGGACACGAATGTCAAAACGGTTTTCAATCTCCACAATCAACTCAACCGTTCCCATACTATCCAAGACACCGGCATCAAAAAGATCTTCATCCATCATGTCAGAAACATCTTCCATAAACAACTCATCAATAATTTCAATAACTTCTGATTTGATATCCATTTTTTATATCCTTTTATTTTTTAAACCATAAATCATTCAAAAATCCAGAAAAGATTAAGAATGAAAGCATGACGACATGGAAGGTGACAACCATGCCAAGCAACTGAATCCAGCGATTCTCAGGTAGAGCAGGCTTCCCTGCTTTTTTCCGTTCCTTATTGAGCGTTTTTTTCTTGCGAATCCAGGCGTCATTGATGACCAAGCCTAATCCATGAAAGAGGCCATAGGCGATGTAATACCAGGTCACACCATGCCAAAATCCCATAATCAGCATATTTACAATGTAGGCCACGCTCGAAGTTACATTACGATTTTTAAAGACCTTCTTTCTGGTCAGTACCATCACCATTCGCATAAAGACAAAGTCACGGAACCAGAAAGAGAGACTCATGTGCCAGCGATTCCAAAATTCCTTTAAATCCCTTGATAAAAAAGGCTTATTAAAGTTGATAGGGCTACGAATTCCCATCAAATTTGAAATGGCCAAGGCAAACATAGAGTACCCTGCAAAGTCAAAGAATAGCTCCAGACCAAAGGTATACATGACTGCCAAGGCATAGTGGTTAAAGAAACCACCTGACTGCAGGGCTAGATTCTTCAGAGGAGGGAGTAAGGTTTCTCCTAAAACATGAGCTAGGATAAACTTATACAAAAATCCCCACATGATATAGCGAACAGATTCATCCAGCATATCCATCAACTCATCTCGCTCAGGAATGGTCTGATAATTTTCATTAAACCGCTTAAAGCGATCGATTGGCCCGCTTGAAAAAGTCGGCATGAAGAGTAGGAAGCGGAGGAATTCCCAGAGGCTAAAATCCTTAATCACTCCATCTCTCAGCTCGATGATAATCCCAACCGAACGAAAGGTCAGGTAAGAAATTCCCAAAAATCCAAGCAAAGACTGCGTTCCATTGATAGCTGGCTGCACCTTGACAAAGATAATCGGCAGTAGGGACAGAAAACTAACTAGGTAGAAAACCCACTTACCATCCTTACTTTTTCGATAGTGCTTATAGAGAAGCAAGAGCAATATTTCCCAGCACAGATAAATGCCCAAGGCAGCCAATTGATTAGTCTTCCCACCTACCAGCATGGTAACGATAAAGAAGAGACTAACCAATACCTCGTACCAGGCAAAGCGTTTCTTGAAAAAGAGGCCGATAAAGATGGGCAAGGTTGCAGCAATCACATAGATAAAATACTGAGGATTGCCGTATGGCTCTAAATGAGGAAGCTGTTTAAAAAACTCCATCATCTCCTATTTACCTCATTAATCAATCCTTTGATATCAATTTTTCCATTTGGAGTCAGTGGCAAACTGTCTCGATAAAGGAATTTGGACGGCATCATATAAGACATCATAATATCTGTCAAGTCTTCCTTAATGGCCTTGGTAATATCGATATCACGCTCAAACTGCTCACGAACACCATCTTTTAAGATGACATAGGCTAGAAGATTTTGCACCTTGTGGTCTTTATTATAGCGCGGTACTGCAACAGCAGACTCGATAAAGCGAGACTTATTGAGGTTTTGAGAGACATCTTCTAACTCAATGCGGTAACCGTTGAACTTAATCTGGAAGTCCATGCGTCCGCCGTAGAGAAGCAAGCCCTCATCTGTCATGGTTCCCACATCACCTGTGTGATAGGCTAGCAGACCTTCAAACTCAAAGAAGGCTTCTGCTGTTTTTTCAGGATTATTCATATAACCTTTTGAGACGGCCGGTCCTGAAACAATGATTTCTCCCTGTTCACCATTTGGCAGTTTATTTCCTTCCTCGTCAATGATAAAGGTTGGAGAATCAGCCTTGGTATAGCCGATTGGGAGGCGTTTGAGAGTATCTAGCATCTCGTCTGTCACAGCAACTGCTGACAAAGCTACTGTCGCTTCTGTTGGGCCGTAAGCATTGATAATACGGGCATTTGGGAAACGTTCGCGCAGTTTTTGAGCCGTTTTAACCGTCAATTCTTCGCCATCAAAGTAGAAATGCGTTATGCCAGGCATTTTCTCGCTATTAAAGTCTTCTGACAACATAGCCATATCCGCAAAAGAAGGCGTTGAAGTCCAGATAGCGATTGGCAATGAAAAAATGGTCGCAAAGAGTTGCTTAAAGTCCTGAGTAATAGCTGAAGGAAGGGCAAAAAGCGTACCTCCCAGTGCCAAGGTCGGCGCCCAGTACATGACGGACAGGTCAAAAGAATAAGGTGGCTGAGCCAGCATTTGCGGACGACTTGGCGTCGCAAATTCCTTATCCGTAATCATCCAGTTGGTAAAACTGAGGAGGTTATCATGGGAAATCTGTACTCCCTTAGGCTTACCAGTTGTACCAGAAGTAAAGATAATGTAGTAGTTATCATCACCCTTGACTGGATGCGTGATCTCATAACTAGTCCCTTGAGCAAAGGCTTCTTGAACCTGAGCTAGAGTCATCATTGGCGTAGAAACCTGCTCCAATGGAAAGTCTGAAATGGCAATAATCAAGCTCGGCTCTGCTACTTCTAAAATAGCTGAAACTCGCTCCAAGGCCGAATGACTGTCAATTGGTATGTAGGCATGACCTGACTTAGTCAAGGCTACAAAAGTTGCCAACATTTCATATTCTTGGCCACCAAAAACGACCACAGGAGACTTCTCTGGCAAATTCATCTGGTCAATAACTGCAGCCAAACTGTCCGAATCAGCCTTTAAATCGCCATAAGTATGTTCCTGCCCCAAAACATTGTAAACAGGATAGCTAGGCTGTGTCTGAGCAAAATGCTCAATGGTTTCAATCATATCTACGATTGCTTTATTTGACATAATAAGGATTCTCCTTCAAGTTAAAATTCATTATAGATAAAGCTTCCTTGACCCTGACCAAGATAGCTAAAGAAGTAAAGCAGCCCTAGAAAGATAAGAAAATACAAGGCTGTCCGACCAAGAAATATGTACAATTCTTTTCTCTGTTTCATCAAGAAAAACCATTCATTTCTGTAATTTTCCGCTAAAATAAAATCAATTTCTTACTAATTTATTTTTCTGCTATTATACCACTTTATAGACTAGTTTTTCAATTGTTTACCCGTCTATTTTCACTACGTTCCAGTAACATTAATTTGTTCCATATGATTCTTTCTAATGATAGCTTAAATGCTTTTCAGTATGGATTATATGGGGAGCTACAACAAAGTAGGCTCCATACTACCTATAGAGGATTTTCCCACTATAAATATTATAGAGCCTTATCTTATGTCTCACTTTATCGGTGCAGTTCCCTTTATCTAGAGATTTTTATAGTATGTAATCCTAGAATTCACTATAGATAAATTCTTGAATGTTCGAAAAATCGGTAACAAAACAATAAATCACGATGCTTAAGATAACCGTATAGAAAAATAGCGTCCACAAGATTAAACGGTGTGTGTTAGTTATCTTGGTTTGCAAATTTGTATAGTTCTTTTTCAACTTCCATCCATCCTTTCACTCCAACGTGCATCACATCAAATAAAAAGTAATCATCATACTCTCTGTTTCCATAGTTTAATACCGTTGCACCATGGCTTTTTGCGACATCTTCTATTTTTTTATAAGTTTTCTCCCGCATCTCTCTTGAGACACCTGTGTAGTCATTCCATTTACCATTTACTGGGAAAATAATGACCTCAACTTCAATGCCCAATTCCTTGGCAACTGTCAAGAAGAGTTCCATATCTGAATACTCTGGTGACTCGAGGTAGCTCAAATCTTTATTAGAATTCTTCAGCGATGTATAACGATCTTTTAAATAGGTATTGTAGTAGTTATTATCAACAGCATAATCATTATTGTCTGTTTTCTTTTTGACCTCTTCTACAAACTGATTCGTCATTTTCTCCCAATCATAGTCTGGGGTTTTATCCCCTAGTGAAGGATAAGCTGATTTGGCATGTTTTTGATAAAAAGTCTGTTTGAGTTTAAAGGAATAAATCGCGTTATCGAACTCTAATAGTTTTTTATCAACAATCGTTCCTTTCTCATCTATGAAATAACTTTTGTATTTTTTGTAGATGTCATTATGTTGCTTGTTCCCCTTGGTAATCTCGATAATGCGATTGATTAGTTTTTCTTTCGTTTCCTTACTAATCTTATCATTATCTAGCATATGGAAAATATGTTCCTGAGAAGCCTTGTTCAAAAAGGCATCTTGATGAGTCCCATCTTTTTCAAACCACTGAACCGATTCTATTATAGCCACTTTTCGCTTAGTCATAGATCCTTCAATTGAGCCCAAGGTCGTAGACTGAATGATGTTTTGTGAATAGCTGGTTCCAATCTGCATGATATTAAAATCGTTGTAGTTAAAAATTTTATTTGGATGATAGTCTTCATTTATCGTTGCAACCAACTCAGATGACCCCAATAAAACCAATGTATTGGGAGTGATATTGCTTGTTAAAATATCTCTACTTTTATACTTTTCATACGAAGTGCTATAGCGAATACTGTTATCCTTTACTTTATAATAATCATCAATCTTCTTGACGTATGTCACATTTAAAAGCGCAAGCGTCGCAATTACGAGCACAAGCGATAGCAAAAATGCTTTTAGTTTAATCATCTAGTTTTATCCTATCCCTTCGATCCGTCCAATCTCTTTTCAAGTTCTTATCTCTTTAAAATCGTAAGTAAGATTTTATAGGGTTCACCTGAAAAGATAAAGAAACCAAGCATAACCAAATTCATGGTCACAAACCAACTCAGTAGCTTATACCAATCTTTATTTTTATTTTTCTTATAAAAATTGCTTTTCTTTTGATACACTTCAAATCCAGCCATCAAGACACCGTGATAAAAACCATAAACAATGTAGCTAACACTAAGGCCATGCCAAAAACCCATGACCAACATATTGACCATATAGGCATAGGTTGCATTGTGTAGTCTATTTTTAAACCATTTTTTCCTGATAACCTGCATCAATACTCTTGAAAATACAAAATCTCTCAACCAGGTCGACAAGGTGATATGCCATCTGGTCCAGAAATCCTTGATATCGACACTCAAGAAAGGTTTGTTAAAGTTCATCGGTGTCTGAATACCTAGAATGTTGCTACTTCCAACGGCCATTAGACTATAGCCTGCAAAGTCGAAGAACAGATACAAGGTATAGAGGTACATATACTTGATTGAGTAAACGACTGTGCCAGTATTATTTAGAGCGAGTAACATCTGATAAACATAGGTTGATAAAACAACCTTGTAGAGAAGGCCTAGAACGATACGATACACACCGTCCCCTGCTAACTCTAGATACTCTTTTCGAGGCATGACCTCGTTTATCTCTTTTAAAAATCTCCTACTCCGATCAATCGGACCAGCACTAACTGTAGGGAAAAAAAGTAAAAATTGCAGGTAGTCTTTTATGCTAATCTTTTCTTTAATCAAGCCATCCGATATCTCCAGCATGATCTGAATGGTCTTAAAGGACATGTAAGAAATTCCAATAAAGGCCAACAAATGCAGAGAAGTCAGGGCAAAGATTTTATTGATCACCAAAGGAAAAATAGAAAGGAAAACCAGAGGTTTCAGCCGCTTTGTTTCTATCCTCTGTGCTATGAAAACCAGAAAATATTGATAAATTACAAAGGAGATTAAATAGACAATCATTGCTCTACTCTTGCCATAAATAGCTCCTGCAAATAAGAGGGAGAGCACCAAAATATAGTAGTCCTTACGTTTTTCAAAAAAGTTTACCACAAAACCAATCAGTAAAACTACAAACAAAAGAAGGAAAAACTCATTCCCCTCGAAATAATTCATACCAGCCAAACTCCTTTTTTCTTTTTCTCATCTCATGATTTATCTTTTTAAGATTAGTTCCTATCATATTACCAAAGATAGTTAACTTTATTCATTATATCATAATTTAAAAACTAAAAATACTTCTGTTATTTTATTTCTTAAAATAAAAAATCCAACTGACTCTTAGTACTGAACCCCAATAATGAGACAAAATTATTCACACAATAAATAAAATTCAAGAACAAAAAATTGATGAAGGGACCAGTGAAGAATTCTGCCTTTTTAGCTGAAATAGTAATCAGCACCAGTATATAAACTAAAAAAATCAAAACGACCAAAATGAAGTGAGAAAGTGCTCCTTATTTTGGTCGTTTTTTGTAAGTTATGTTTATTACGGTATGAATAATTGAATTTTAATATCTTAGAAAAGCGAGAATACAAGCACGGCCAAGGCTGCACCGATAACAGGTCCCACAACAGGAATCCAGGCATAAGACCAGTCTCCGTCTCCCTTGTTTGGAATTGGCAAAATGCTGTGCATGATACGAGGGCCAAGGTCACGAGCAGGGTTCAAGGCATAGCCTGTTGTCCCACCTAGTGATAGACCAATACCGACAATCAAAGTTCCGACTGCAAAGGTTCCTATACCTGCCTGAAAATCGTACAGACCCAAAGCAAAGATTGTCAACACCAAAACAAAGGTGCCCAGGATTTCGCTGATCAAGTTAGAAACTGTATCCTTGATGGCTGGACCAGTGCTGAAGGTTGCCAGGATATTGCCTGCATTTTCTTCTGCCTCATAATGCGGTTTGAATTGCAACCAAACCAAAATCTGACCGAGCATAGCCCCTGCGAACTGGGCTAAGATATAAGGCAAAACGGAAGCCCAAGGCAGACCACCTTTTAAAGCTACACCAATTGTCACAGCTGGGTTTAAATGAGCTGGACTGAGCTTGCCGGATACAAAGACTGCAACCGCAACTGCAATCCCCCAACCCATGGTAATCACAATCCAACCTGAGCTGTTGCTCTTGGTTTTAGGAAGAACCACACCAGCCACAACACCATTTCCTAGAAGAATCAGGATTAAAGTCCCTAAAAATTCTCCAAATAATTCATTCATCATCTTTCTGTCTCCATTAAAAAGAAGGGGCGGGCGACAAGGAATGCTGCCCTCCACCTCTTTTCCTTTTTCTTAATTTTTTAATTCTGCTAAATCGTTGTTAGCGAGAGCCGCTTCGACATCCGCACGGTAGCCTGCTTTTTTTTCTTCTGACCAATCATAGAATCGTCCCATTTCATCCAAAACTGGCTCAACGATGCTATCCAAACTATCACGCATAAATAGCATGTGGTTGGTACGACGAAGAAGGAAGTCAACTGGGCTCAGAGCCAACTCGTTGCGCATTGCATAGTGAAGAGATAAGGTATCCGCCAAGCTGAGTCCTGGCGCTTGTTCCAAACTGTGAGCAAGAGCAAAGACCTTCGGTGCATTTGAACCGTAAAGATTTGCTAGGTAATGAGCTTCCTTGCTATCCAAACCACGTGACACTCCAAGTTGCGCAAAGGCTTCGATTTCTGAGTCCACATTTGCTGGGTTCAATTCCCCACCTGAAACAGGGTAAGTCTTAGAATTGATGAGTTTAAAGCTACGGTCAAATTCTGCTTTGAGGATGTCAACCACGCGCTCCATAGCTCCTTCAGCCATCTTACGGTAGTCTGTGATTTTACCACCAGCAAGGGTCAAGAGACCATTATCGTCTCGGTCCAAGCTAGAACCACGAGAAACTGCAGATGGATCCAAATGCTTCTCAGATGTGCTACTTTCAAGTTTGCTGACAGCAGACTCAACATCTTCACGCGTTTTTTCTTTAGAGAGATAAGATTCAACAGTCGCAATCAAGTTGTTAAAGCTTTCATCACTGATTGTACCGTTATTTCCTCCATTGTAGTCAGAAGCGCTATTGCCTGCGATCAATGGACGAAGACCTGCCCAGCTACTTTCAATGTCAGCAACTGTAATATTCGCTTCTGGGAAGCGGTTGTTGACAATGCCAAGTAGGTAATCTACATCTTCCTGAGTCACTTTTGGATGTTCCAAATCACCTGTGTAGTCTGTATCAGTTGTACCAAAGTAAGTCTTGTTTTCACGTGGGAGAACAAAGACCATACGACCGTCACCCAAACCTGTGTCAAAGTAAACTGGCTGTGAAACCTTGATCTTACTTGAATCCACTACCAAGTGAACTCCCTTAGTTGGACGCATTTGTGAGAATTGTGTTCCCTTATTAGACAAATTGCGCACCTTGTCGCTCCAAGGACCTGTTGTATTGATAACCAGACGAGCCTTGATTTCAAAGACTTGGTCTGTCAAGAGATCACGAGCTACAACACCTGTAATCTTGCCACTTTCGTCAAATAGGAAGCCTTCTGCCTTCACGTGGTTGGCAATGAGGGCACCGTCTTGGTTGGCACGTTTGATGTTTTCAATCACAAGACGCGCATCGTTGTTACGGAAGTCAAGGTAAACCCCACCTCCTACCAAACCTTCTTTCTTCAAGTTTGGCTGGCGTTCCAAGACTTCTTCCTTACTCAAAACCTTGTTAGCAGCTGGTGTGTTGTTAACTCCTGCCAAAAGGTCATACAAGTCCATGGCTACTTTGAGACGGAAGAGGCTAAAGGTCGCTCCATCTTCATCGTAAACTGGCAAGAGCATTGGATCTGGTTTTGGAATGTGAGGTGCAATTTGTTGTACCACTGCACGTTCTGAAACCGTATCTGATACTACTTCTACGTCAAATTGCTTAAGATAACGAAGACCTCCGTGAACCAATTTTGTTGAACGGCTGGATGTTCCTTCTGCAAAGTCTTGCATTTCAATCAAACCAGTATCTAGACCACTAGCTGCCGCCTGCAAGGCTACACCAGCACCAGTGATTCCTCCACCGATAATCAAGAGGTCCAAGGTACGTTCCTGCATTTTTTTAATTGACAATTCACGTGTTTTCTTTGAAAATTCCATATTTACACACTTTCTAACTAAGTCGCTTTATTCTTCCAGTATTAGTCGTCTACTTCCGCAAAGACTTGCGTTGCTTTTACAGCCTTCTTCCAGCCCTTGTAGAGTTGTTCCTTGCGCGATTCGTTCATAGATGGCTCAAAGAGTTCTCCTGTCTCGTTCAAGAGTTTCAACTCATCCAAATCCTTCCAGTAGCCTACTGACAAACCTGCTAGGAAGGCTGCCCCTAGAGCTGTTGTTTCCAAGTTTTTGGCGCGTGCAATGTCGATTCCCAAGATGTCAGCTTGGAACTGCATGAGGAAGTTGTTCATAGCTGCACCACCGTCTACTTTCAAGACCTGTATAGCTGTCTGAGCATCCACTTGCATCGTATCGATAATATCACGCACTTGATAAGCAATTGATTGAAGAGTTGCCTTGATAAAGTCTTCCTTACTTGTTCCACGAGTCAATCCAAAGACAGAACCGCGAGCATTTTGGTTCCAGTATGGAGCGCCTAGACCTGTAAAGGCTGGAACGACATAAACTTCATCATTGTTGTGAGAATCACGAGCGTATTTTTCAGATTCTGGTGAATTTTCCACCATGCGAAGACCGTCACGAAGCCACTGAATGGCACTTCCTGCGATGAAGATAGAACCTTCTAAAGCATAGTAAACCTTGCCATTGATTCCGTAACCAATCGTTGTCAAGAGGTTATTTTCAGACAACTGCATCTCTTCCCCAGTATTCATGATGATGAAAGAACCTGTTCCATAAGTATTTTTAACCATACCAGGTTCAAAGGCCAACTGTCCAAAGAGGGCTGCCTGTTGGTCCCCAGCCATACCTGAGATTGGCACTTCTCCACCGTAGAAATGGAATGGGGCTGTCTTACCGTAGATTTCAGAGTTAGAACGAACTTCCGGAAGCATAGCCTTAGGAATGTTGAGGATTTCCAAAATCTCATCATCCCATTTGAGTTCTTTAATGTTATAAAGCATGGTACGAGCTGCGTTTGAGTAGTCGGTCACGTGAGCCGCACCGTCAGTCAATTTCCAAACTAACCAAGTATCGATAGTACCAAAGAGCAATTCCCCTTTTTCTGCTCGCTCTTGAGCTCCTTCTACATGATCCAAAATCCAACGAACCTTAGTCGCTGAGAAGTAAGCATCAATGATCAAACCAGTCTTTTCATGGAATTTTTCCACATAACCTTGACTTTTTAGTTGTTCAGCCAAAGGAGCTGTCTGACGTGATTGCCAAACAATAGCGTTGTAGATAGGAAGTCCTGTTTTCTTATCCCAGACGACAGTTGTTTCACGTTGGTTGGTAATTCCGATTGCTTCGATTTGATTTGGCTTGACACCACTTTCGATGAAAGCACCCGCAATAACTGACTGGACTGAGTTCCAAATTTCATTGGCATTGTGCTCTACCCAACCTGCCTGAGGGAAAATCTGGGTAAACTCTTTTTGACTCGAGCTGACCTTTTCTCCTTTTTTGTTGAAAATGATGGCACGAGAACTTGTAGTTCCCTGGTCAATGGCCATGATGTATTTTTCTTGTGACATGTGCTGTCCTCCTGATAAAGATCTTGAGGATGTTTCCTCTTTACACATACTAGTATACAAAATAAAGCGCTTTCTTGTTTATCAACTTTTTTTAATTTTTTAAAAAATGTGAGGAGATTGTGTGAATTTCACAAAAAAGACCTGGAACGGCCAAGCCTTTTAAGTGAATAATAACTGACGAATAGCCGCCAAATCTTCCATATCCAAGTCATTTTTTAAATAATAGACTGGTGTTTGTTCCTTCTTATGAATCGGGTTATTGGTAACCAGCAAGTCATAATGACGAGTAGGGTCATAGGCTTCAATGCTAATGAAGCGATTGTACTCCAAATATCGTTTTAAAAGAGCCGACATTCTCGAAAAAACAAGGAAGCCTGCTGTTAAATCTAGCCCTATTCTCAGATGTTTTCCTATATTTTCTGCCATATACTCCATCAACTGAAGCCATTCCCAGAGGATTTTTTTATCTAGATCCGTCCCCTGATGAAAGGCTGGCAAGGAGGCGAAAATTTTCTGAGCAATATCTCGAAAGTCATGCTCCATCAGCAAATAAGGGTGGCGATTCTCTAACTGGTACTTATAGCGATCCTGTAAAATATAGCCCTTATAGAGATAGACTTGAGCACAAAGCTGACTGAGTTCATAGGTGACATGGTCCTCTGTATAACCGCCCAGCAACTCCTCCTTCTTCATTTCTTGAATCAATTGCGTCAGCAAATCGGCCAACTGCCCTCCAAAACCAAGGATATACTCCATAGTATGAAGAGGAAGAATACGATGAGATAGGAGGAAAGAGAAGAGTATCATCATCTCCCCATCCTCAGTTCCTAGAGGAAGGTGTTGCCCGGCAAAAAAGGAAGGAGCCTTTCGATGCAAACGAAGGTAGAAAATATTGTCAAAATACCCTCGCATTTTCTCTTCTATCACTTGAAACTGACAGGCATTGACCCGAAGACGCTGTTGACTGATGTGAGACCAGAGAACCAAATCCAATTTCTGCCCCGCAGACAAACTCGCACCGCAGATTTCTTCTAAACTGGCAATCTCCTGTTTTCTCTCTGGTTTCTGCATGTGACCTTCCCACTCCTGACTTGACCAGACCTTGCGAAAAAGACAGAAATAGAAATAGCGAATCTGATGCTCTGGACCTCGCCAACGTCCATTTTGGATGGATAAATCAAATTCTGACAAAATATGATTTAAACTAGCTAAGTGGCGACCAAGTGTAGCCTCACTAATCATCAATTCTTGAGCCAGCTGATGGGCTAAAAACTGTTGGTGGTAGAGAAGATAAACAAGAATCTGGTATTTAACAGCATTCTCCAAAAACAGGCTCCGAATATCTCTCCCCTTGGTAGCTGCACCGATCGACAGGCGCAGATTTTCATCTTCTAAGGAGATATTCAGCTCTAAGCCACTGTCCAAAGCCTTGTCATTGAGAAGGGTGACATATTTGGTTAGGGTTGCTTTTGAAAATCCTGTTTCCTCCATTACAGCCTTGACGGTCGTCTGAGACTCTTGTAATAGAAAGGAAAGGATTGAAAATTGGCCAGATTCAGCCTTTTCCATCAAATCTCCTAAATACATTTGTTACCCCTTTCATTTTCTACCTTAAGCATAGCATAAATCTTAGAAATGCTGAAATAATCTGTTTCTCTTTTTATTTTCATGCTGATTTCCTAGTCTATTATCCTAAAAATCAACAAACACACGGCTCCCCCTTTGGGCATTTTTATGCTAAAATAGTAGCTATGGATAAAATTATTAAAACTATATCAGAAAGCGGAGCCTTTCGTGCTTTTGTCCTTGACAGCACAGAAACAGTCCGCACTGCTCAAGTAAAACACCAAACCCAAGCTAGCTCAACTGTAGCGCTTGGTCGAACTCTTATCGCTAGCCAGATTCTCGCAGCCAATGAAAAAGGAAATACCAAACTAACCGTTAAGGTGCTGGGCTCTAGTTCTCTAGGTGCTATCATCACCGTCGCTGATACCAAGGGTAACGTCAAAGGCTACGTTCAAAATCCTGGTGTTGATATCAAAAAGACTGCAACTGGTGAAGTTCTAGTCGGACCTTTTGTTGGAAATGGTCAATTCCTCGTTATCACAGACTACGGTACTGGAAATCCTTACAACTCTATGACTCCCCTCATCTCTGGGGAAATCGGTGAAGACCTTGCCTTTTACCTGACTGAGAGCCAACAAACACCTTCAGCAGTTGGTCTCAATGTCCTTTTGGACGAAGAAGACAAGGTTAAGGTTGCAGGTGGTTTCCTAGTCCAAGTCTTGCCAGGAGCCAAGGAAGAAGAGATTGCTCGCTTTGAGAAACGCATCCAAGAAATGCCAGCTATCTCAACCCTTCTCGAAAGTGAAGACCATATCGAAGCCCTTCTCAAGGCTATCTACGGTGACGAAGCCTACAAGCGTCTTTCTGAAGAAGAGATCCGTTTCCAATGTGACTGTAGCCATGAACGCTTTATGAACGCTCTTGCTAGCCTTCCAAGCTCAGACTTACAGGAAATGAAAGAGGAAGACCACGGAGCAGAAATCACTTGTCAATTCTGCCAAACTACTTACAACTTTGATGAAAACGACCTGGAGGAACTCATTCGTGACAAATCTTAATACACCCTTTATGATTGGCAATGTTGAGATTCCCAATCGTACCGTTTTAGCGCCTATGGCTGGCGTGACAAACTCAGCCTTTCGTACTATTGCAAAAGAGCTCGGAGCTGGACTCGTTGTAATGGAGATGGTCTCTGACAAGGGAATTCAATACAACAACGAAAAAACCCTACACATGCTTCATATCGATGAGGGCGAAAATCCAGTCTCTATCCAACTCTTTGGCAGCGATGAGGACAGCCTAGCACGCGCAGCAGAATTCATCCAAGAAAACACCAAAACCGATATCGTGGATATCAACATGGGCTGCCCAGTTAATAAAATCGTGAAGAACGAAGCTGGCGCTATGTGGCTCAAGGACCCAGACAAGATCTACTCTATTATCAACAAGGTCCAATCTGTCCTTGATATCCCACTTACTGTCAAAATGCGTACCGGCTGGGCTGACCCATCTCTTGCAGTAGAAAATGCTCTCGCTGCTGAAGCAGCAGGTGTTTCTGCTCTTGCTATGCATGGCCGTACCCGTGAGCAAATGTACACAGGCCACGCAGACCTTGAGACCCTTCACAAGGTCGCTCAAGCTTTGACCAAGATTCCATTTATCGCCAACGGTGATGTCCGTACTGTCCAAGAAGCCAAACAACGTATCGAAGAAGTCGGTGCTGACGCAGTCATGATTGGCCGTGCAGCCATGGGAAATCCTTACCTCTTCAACCAAATCAACCATTACTTTGAAACAGGAGAAATCCTACCTGATTTAACCTTTGAAGATAAGATGAAAATCGCCTATGAACACTTGAAACGTTTGATTAACCTCAAAGGGGAAAACGTCGCAGTTCGTGAATTCCGTGGCCTCGCTCCTCACTACCTCCGTGGAACATCTGGCGCAGCCAAACTCCGTGGAGCCATTTCACAAGCTAGCACTCTGGCAGAGATTGAAGCTCTCTTGCAATTAGACAAAGTTTAAACACAGAAAACCCGTAAACTTCATTCAGTTACGGGTTTTTAAAATGTCTATAAACTTGAGATTCTAAATTCTACTATTGAGCTAAAACAACACTAGAAACCTTGCCATCTGCACCTGTGGTAATTTGAACGGTCTTTCCTCCACCGATTGTAGCATTATACTTACCATCGTCAAGAGTATAAGAATAGCCTTTAATAGAGTAATTTTCTTTCTTTCCATCAGCAGATTCTACTGTAAATTGACCACCTGATGAAACTGTGATAGTTTCGCCATTTGCTCCCTTCCAATTGCCCGCTGCAGCTGAGAAATCACCATCTACCATGGTTAAAACACCCTTGTAGCGTTTGTTGTGTTCTGCTTGCTTGTCTTGAAGTTTGCGGTCAGTTGTTGGATCATAGCCTGACTGGTTAGACTGGGCTTGAGAACCTTGCTGAGTTGAAGGAGCTTGAGTAGCAGTTTGTTGACTAGCTGCCTGTTGATTAGACACTTCTTGGCCTTGTCTTTGCTCTGATGCAGGTGTCGCTTCTGATGGTGTCGCAGTTGCTGCAGACTGGTCAGTAGATGATTTGGTCTTTTCAGATGAAGCTGAACTTGAGGACTTCTGAGTTTTACTTTCTTTGCTAGAAGAAGCTGCTTTTGAGCTTGATGATTGGCTTGTCTTAACAGAACTGCTTGCTTGAGTTGTTTCCTTTTTATTTCCACAAGCTCCTAATAGCAAGGTAGAAGCCAATACAGTTGCTGCCATCAATTTGATATAGGTTTTCTTTTTCATTTTTCTACTCCTTTGTAATATTTTAGAAATATAAAGAAATCTTTTTGTAATATAATTGTAACATTGAAATTTGAATATGTCAACAATTTATCTAAACTATTTTAAAAATCTTAAATACTTTAGATACATTTACTCCTCCTACTCTTCTATTCGTAATAAAACAGAAAAACAGGAGATTTTTCTGTTAAAAATTTAAATTTGTTTTTGTGTAATCGCTTGCATTCTTAAGTGCAAAGGAATATAATAACATTAAAATAGAATATAGGAGGTGTAGACTTATGTTAAGCAAATATTACAAGTATCTTCCTTGGTTGATTGTGACAGCTATTGTCTCTTATCAATCAGCAACTTACTATGCGCGAACTGCATTTGATGTGTTTTATCTGACTACAATCTTTTTGATTTTCTATATCGCTTTGTTAGTTTTGCATGAGAAATATCTCAAGTATCGATACAAAGACTTTTTTACTCACCTGTTGAGCAATTCTAAGAAAGATAGCCACCCATAAAAGTAGTCGCAACAGAAATTTCATCTCATGACTGTAATTAAAGAGGTCGGGAACTTTTCCCGACCTCGTTTTTTATTTCAATCGATAGGTTTTTCTTGGTTTCTTTTTAGGCACTCGTTTGAGTCCGACTTCTTCTACATATTCTCCGTATTTTACGAGAAAGTTATTGCTGACGATTGGACGACCGGGGTTGATAAGATTGACCAGTTCGGTTCCTTCATATACAGTGAACTCCTCCTCCAGCAGATAAAGGAAGGTCGGATTCCAGTCGAGACGGCCTTGGATTCGTTTAATGGATTCTTGGATAATGGCATAATGGTCAAAAGCGAAGGCTTGCTCCTCCAACTCTACTCCCTTTAAGAAGCACTTGCCTGTCTGAAAATCGACATCTACGAAAACGACATCCTTGGCATCGTCTCCTGCCTGAACGAGGTCTAGGGCGCGACTAGGCAGATAAACTAAGTGAGCAATGGTCACTGTCCAGCCTCGTGGGTCACGCCCGGGAGTCGATACGGTCATCAATTGCTCGATTTTTTCCAAAGGTAGATCGAGATTGACTTCTTCTCTCACTTCACGCTGACAGGCATGTGCAGCATCTTCTCCCTTATCCATAAAGCCTCCAACCAAGGCCAAACAGTTTTGATAAGGGTGAGCCTTGCGACGGATTAGCAAGAGCTTGATCTTTCCTTCGACAAAGCAGTAGGCTACCATATCTACTGTCACACTTGGTTTTTCATATTGAGGGAGTTCCTGCTTGTAGTACCAGTCTAAGAACTTCTCCTGACTGGCATGCATTTCATAATATTCTTTTTCCGTCATCCCTGCTGGAATCATCGTGTCCGTCATTTTATGCCTCCTTACGAACTGCCTTGGTCCATTGGTACCAACCTACTAGACTATTGAGTGTGTAAACCCAGTACATCCCTTGGATGTGGATATTTTCACCCCACCAGAGGTAAATACTAAAGAGATTGGTTGCAATCCAGAAAATCCATTGCTCACGGTAGAGACGTGTCATCAAGAGCTGACCAACACCATTGGTCGCATCGGTAACACTATCACGGAAAGGGCGAGCACTATGGATACTTTGATATGCCAAGCCCATACCAATCCAAATGATAGCAGTCAAAGCCAAGTACTTGAGCCAGTCAAGCACAGATAATTTCTTGGCTTCAAAGTGAGATTCTTCTGCTTTTCCTTGGTCATTAATACGATTGGACAGCCAAGCATAGAGACCAATCGGCTGCATGACAAAGAAGTAAACGGTCGTCAAAACTTCACCATAAAAAGTCGCATTCATAGCCAAAACCAAATAGATAGCAGAGTTAATGGCCCCAAAGAGATAATTGCTTGCACGCCCTTCTGCTACCAAGATAACACAGACAATCCCAGTCCAAGATGCAAACAAGCTCATCCAGTCATGACTTTCTGTATTTTGCGTGAATTCCAAGATCAAGGGAACACTTGACAGGACGATGAGATACAACCACTGGAAAAGGCTACGACCGACAAAGAGATCTTTCCAGAGCAGGCGCATGATCCCTGCAAAACCAATCTTGCGTGCTTCGGCATGGACATTTTTAAAATTTTCGATAAATTGTGTGATTTTTTCGGTTAGTTTTTTCATATTTTTCTCCTAATCTGCTTGGTAAATGGCATCAATAGCCACTTTTGCTGCTTCATAATTACCTAGATAATCCTCCGCTAGATAAACTAGTGGAATGTTTGCTAAGTAGCGCTCCCTCATCTGATCCAAATGTTGTGAAAAACTATGACGAATATGGTCTTCCGCCATGGTCATATCTCTAAATCCGTCATTGACATAGGAGCCGACAGGCTGCACAAAGAGAATCAAGTCCCATTTTTCCTTAGCCAAAATCGAAACAAAGAGATTGTCAAATGTCTCCCCTGATAAGTCCCCTTGGTCTTCAGTCTCCATGTAATAGCCATAGTAGCCCTTGGTTACTAAGGAGTTTGTATCAGCTATCACTAGACCTCGATTGGCATTGCTATCGATTAACTTAGAGGTCTGGTCATACTGTCCCAAAAGAAGATAATAATAATCCTTTGGAGTCAATTCATCATCGCGGACGTTATTTTTAATCTGGTACTCACGTGCGTATTCCAGACTGACTGGCGCATCGTAATACCTAGCTAAATCCTTGGCTAGAGTCGTTTTTCCATTACTAGCACTTCCCATGATTAGCACTTTTTTAGTAAATTGACGACGGAAGGGTTGAGCGATATATTTCCAATATTTGCTTGGATTTTCTCGAATCATAGTCGCTGAAATACCAAACTTTCTTTCTTGCAAGACAGTGCCAAATCCACATTTAGATAATTCTTGCTGATAATCTGCTTCTCCTACAAAGAAGATAAGTTCTTGCTGGTTTTCATCATAGGAAATCTCCGCTAACATCTGGTCCAACCACTCCTCCCAGCCCATAGGGTAACGAGGAAGATTGGTTTCATCTAGCTTGCAAACAGAGGTCAACTCATCATCACGAAAAGCCTCTCTTATATATCGAAATCTCTTTTGCAAAGTCAACCCAACCTGCTCCCCTCGATCTCCCTCATAGCCTGAAACGACAACCCAGACCTGGTCACACTGCCGCTTGGCTCGCTGGATTAGATCAATATGACCTTGATGAAGCGGAGCAAAGGTTCCAAATACCACTGCTGTTTTCTTTTTCATAAACTTTTACCTTTTTATAATTTTTGATATTTTCATTATCTATGTTTTTATTATAAACCATATTTTTATTTTGTCAATAGTTTTTTATTATTTTTTATAAAAAGATTTCAAAAAAAGAATCAAGGTCTCCCCTGATTCTCACATTTTAAGCAATATCAAATTTTAACTGACCAGCTTTAACGCCAATCTTGAGAGTTTTACCTGCTACCAGCTCTCCCTTGAGGAGGAGTTCTGCTAACTTGTCTTCCACTTCTGTTTGCAGAGTTCTGCGAAGTGGACGAGCTCCCATCTCTGGATCATATCCTTGATTTGCCAGCAATTTCAGTGCGGAAGCTTGTAATTTCAAGTCAATACCTTTTTCAGCCAAACTTGCTACTAAAGGTTTAACCATAATCTTCACCACTTCCTGCATATGATCGCTAGACAAGCTATGGAAGACCACCTTTTCATCAATACGGTTGATGAATTCCGGTCTATAAGCCTTTTTCAACTCTTCAAACATGCGTTTTTCCATATTCTCTTGGTCAAAACGAATATCCTTAGCCCCAAAGCCAACCGTCTTATCATCACGAAGGGCAGTCGCACCAAGGTTCGATGTCATGATAATAATGGTATTTGAAAAGTCAACCTTGCGGCCCTTGCTATCGGTCAAAACACCATCATCCAAAACCTGCAAGAGAACATTAAAGATGTCTGGGTGGGCCTTCTCTACCTCGTCAAAGAGGAGAACGGAGTATGGTTTGTTGCGAACCTTCTCAGTCAACTCCCCACCTTCTTCATACCCCACATAGCCTGGAGGAGCTCCGTTGAGACGACTGGCTGCAAATTTCTCCATATACTCACTCATATCAAAGCGGATAAGAGCTGATTCGTCGTCAAAAAGAACTTCTGCCAGAGCCTTAGCCAATTCGGTCTTCCCGACACCTGTGGGTCCTAGGAACATAAAGGAACCAATCGGACGCTTGTGACTGCGAATTCCTGACTGGTTGCGGCGAATCGCACGGCTAATGCTTGAAACAGCTTGATCTTGACCGATGACACGTTTGTGGAGTTCCGCTTCCAGATTCAGGTATTTCTTCGCATCAGTCTGAGTCAGTTTTTGGACTGGAATACCTGACAAGCGACTCAAGGTGGTCAAAATATCAGACTCTGTCACCAAGTCTTTATAGACAGGCACTTCCTCTTCTTTTGCGATTAACTGAGCTGCCTGTTTCCACTTACCATCCATCAAGGCCTTGTCAGCTGGACTCAAACCTGAATCGTCTGCTTTTACATGCTTAGCCTTATTTTGCACTGTTGCCGCTGCTTCATCTAAGAGGTCGATAGCAGAGTCTGGCAAGTGACGGCTAGTCAAGTAACGATGAGCCATCTTGACGGCTGTTTCAACCGCTTCATCTGTGATTTGCACACGGTGATGTTTCTCATAAGTCGCCTTCAAGCCTTGCAAAATGGTCATACTGTCTGCCACACTTGGCTCTTCAATCGTCACTTTAGCGAAACGACGAGAAAGGGCTGCGTCTTTTTCAATGTGTTTTTGATATTCTTCCTGAGTAGTCGCACCAACCGTTCTCAAAGTTCCACGCGCCAAGGCTGGCTTCAAGATATTGGCCGCATCCAGAGTCGAATCAATCCCACTACCAGAACCCATGATAGTGTGAAGTTCATCGATAAAGAGGATAACTTGACCATCTTCTTCAATATCCTTTATGATATTGTTCATGCGTTCTTCAAAGTCACCACGGAAGCGTGTCCCTGCAACAACGTTCATCAAATCAAGCTCTAACACGCGCATCTTAGCCATTTCCGCAGGTACATCACCACTAGCAATACGCTGAGCGAGCCCAAGCGCCAAGGCTGTTTTCCCGACACCAGCATCCCCAACCAAGACAGGATTATTCTTTGTCTTCCGACTCAAAATTTGAATCATACGCGAGATTTCCTTGTCCCGACCGATGACTGGTTCTAACTTGCCAGAACGCGCTTGCTCTGTCAAATCATGCGTATAGTCCTCGAGTCCACCACTCGGAGTCTGCGGCATGCCCATCATATTGGCCATAGAATTTTGCTTGTCAGCTACTGTACGATGGCGTTGGCGTAAAGCCTTGAGGTCTTCTCGAGTCCAGCCTGCACGTTCTTCTAAATTTCGACGAAGGGCAGCAATCTTAACCTGATCTTTCTTGTCTTCATAAGAAAAACCAGCCCTCTCCAAGATACGAGTCGCCAAGGCATTGCCATCATGCAAAATCGCATAAAGGACGTGCTCCGTCCCTAGCACCTTAGCATGGACCACTGACGCTACATACTCTGCTTCAGCAAAGAGAACCTGTAGACGATGAGAAAAAGGCAATTCCGTAAAGGTTTCATCCTGGCTGTAGTCCGTTTCAGTCAGTTCCAAAGCGACTTCTTCTAAACGGTCCATCTCATATGGATAATCATTTAAAGTCGCCCCTGCCACGCTATAACTGTGATTGGACATGGCAATCAACAAGTGCCAAGACTCTAGATAACGAGCTCCAAAATGGCCAGCAACCATGTAGGCACTTTCGATACATTCATTCAATGCTTTTGAATAGTTCATCTTACTTCCCTTTTCTATCTACCTCTTGTATGACCTGTCTTAGCATATTAGCACGAACAACTGGAGCTTCTTCTCCTAGAACGCGATCCAAAGCTACTGCTACCAGCAAATTCATCTCCTGCTTGGTCATCAATTCCTGCTCAACCAAAAGCTGTAGAATATCCTCATAAATTTCTTGACTGACCCGCTCACCAATCGAGTAAAGCAGCTCCCTAAGCATTTCATGATGACTAGAAAACTCAATCCGTCCTATACGAATATAGCCTCCGCCACCACGCTTACTTTCAACCAAGTAGCCTCTACTTTCAGTAAAGCGTGTCTTGATCACATAGTTAATCTGACTAGGAACAACCTGAAAGGTATCTGCCAACTGACTTCGTTGCAATTCTACAATTCCAGATTGATCTAAAATTGCCTTGATGTAGGCCTCAATATGATCCGATGTATTTTTAAATCTCATTACAAACCCACCTCTCTCTTTAAACCTTGACTATCTTTGACTAT